>JBJSZF010000275.1:0-6656 GCA_046090125.1 Verrucomicrobiota bacterium | reverse complement strand
ACGTGGGACAGCAAGGCGTCGCGCAAAAGTTTTTACCAATGAGGGACCAACTCGACGAGGGCGGCCCCCTTGGGGTGCACCGCCGCCACGGCCCCGGGCGAGTCGGACCCGGCCAACGACTCGGGGCCGCCCCAGTGGCGGATCAGTTGCCGAGCCATCAGCCAATGGCCCAGCGGCCCCGGGTGCACGCCGTCGCCCGCGAGGACAAACTTCGGGTCCGTGCGGCGTGCATGGGCGATGAAATCCCTCATCGGTTGATGGACGGGCACGACGTTCCAGCGCTTCCGTTCGCCCTGCTGGACGAGCCATTGGTCAAAGCGGGCGAGGACGTCGTCGTAGCCCTCGAAGGGCTGGGGATAGGCCTCGCGCCCGGCAGGCAGGGTTCGGCCGGCGAGGGGCATCGGGTCGAACACAGGCGGGGTCACGTGGACGATGGCGGCGCCCGAGGCCGCGACCGCGTCGTGCAGCCTTTGGATGCCGTCAAAGTGGCGTTGGCCCCGTTCGTCGGACCATGGGTGATAGATGCCGTCGTTCATGCCGTAGCAGGCAACGACCAGGTCGGGTCGGACCTTTTCGATGGCGCGACCGAGGCGCTCGTGGAGGTCGGGCCGCGGGAACGCGCCTCCCGCGTGTCCCGGCTCCGAGAGGCCCGAGACGGTCTCGGAGGGCAGGCCGAGGTTGATGACCTCGCCCTCGAAGCGTGGGTGGCGGATCCGAAGCCAGGACTCGACGTGGACGACCCAGGTGCCCGCCCAGGTGATGCTGTCGCCGAGGAAAAGGAGGGTGCGGGCTTGGGCCGGATGCGGCCGGGCCTTGGGCCACGGCGCGCAGGCGGGGGCGGCAACGAGGGGAAGGGCGGCCAGGGATTGCAGGAAGCGACGGCGGGGCAGGGTGGGATTCATGGCGGCGAGGGGCGGGAAGCGGGGGCGGGGGCGTTACTTCAAGTCCTCGCCCCGGAGGCCGTTGATCGTCCAGTCGAGGTTGTAGATGAGGGTGGAGCCGTCCTTGAAGGGGGCGTTGAGGCGGTCGTAGAGGGCGTATTCCGAGTGACCATCCACGAAGAGGAGGGACATGCCGCGCGGGCCATGGGCGGAGCTGGCGGTGCCCTTTCGGATGTCGTTCCACTTGCCCTTGGTGCTGGCGAAGCAGGGCGCGATGGCTTTCTTGGCGGGCGAGGTCACGTCGCGGACGGAACGGACCATGAGCTTGGAGTTGTCGTCGGAATGGTAGAACTGGTTGTAGTAGTAATAGGAGCACGGGAAGAGCAGCTCGTTGGTGCGGATGGGGAAGCTGTTGGCGATGGCCCACTCGATGTTGAAGCCGCGCCCGCGCTCGGCGGGGCAAAGGTAGAAGGAACGGGCGTTGGTGGTGATGTAGGGATTCATCAGCGTCAGCACGTCCACGAAGCCCATCTGCGGCCAGTCGCGGCCCGAGTAGGGGAACTGATCGCGGAAGTCCGCCGTGTAGAGGGCGTAGGTGATGCCGAGCTGGCGGAGGTTGGAGGTGCAACGGGCCTGGAAGGCCTTCGCCTTGGCCTTGCCCAGCGCCGGGAGAAGCATCCCGGCGAGGATGGCGATGATCGCGATCACCACGAGCAGTTCGATGAGGGTGAAGGCCCGGCGGAACGAGGCGCCATGCGGGGCGGGCAACTGCGGGGATGGCATGGGAAAAGGGTCCCCCCAACCGCCCCTGCGTGGCAATTCGGATTCGCCACGGATCGGCGGCGAGGCCGGGGCCGACTCGCGGGCAACGACCAGGGCGCGGCCATGAAGGAGTCGCTCCGCAAGGTTTTGGATGGCGCGGCCGGGCTGGCATAGGGCTAGCTTTGAACGACACACGATGAACAAGCGTCTCGGGACTCTCGCGCGGGCATGGACGTTGGGCTTGTTGACCACGGTCGGCTGCCTGAAGCCCGTCCTCGGCGCCGTTCCCAGCCGGTTCCACTTCAAGGAGCCTGCCCACACCGAATACGAGCTGGTAGCCGACGCATCCGGCGCTTCGGGGACGTCGGAATGGCTGGAGGCGACCCGGCCGGGAGCGGATGGGGGACGAGTGTTCCTGGGACGAAAGCTGGTGATCGGGTTGGAGTCGGGGGTGGACGTGGCCTCCATCATGGCCGGGCGCGGCCTGGACAAGCTGCGGACGGGACCGGGCGGGCTGGAGATTTGGCAGGGGGCGGATGCCCGGGCGGTGGCTTCGGTGGCGATGGCCCTGGCCGGCGAGCCGGGCGTGCGCGTGGCGTGTCCAGTGATGCGGCGGGACTGGATCCTGCAAACGCCCTATGCGTCGCGGCCCAAGGACCCCTTGTACCCGAGGCAATGGCACCTGGAGAACCGGCTGGGGACGGGTCGTTCGCGTGGGCCTGACCTGAATGCCCGCGCCGCGTGGCCGGTGGCGCGCGGGGCGGGGGTCGTGGTGGGGATCGCCGACAACGGCGTGGAGGTGGCCCACCCAGACTTGGTTGCACGGACGACGGGGCAGCCGCACTTCGACTTCGACGCGTCCGTTCCCCGTGGCCTTGGGACGGGCGCGGGCGACCACGGCACGGCGGTGGCCGGCTTGGTTGCGGCAACGCCTGACAACAGCCGCGGCGTTGCAGGGGTCGCGCCCGCCGCGAGCCTCGCCTCGATGGTGATTTTTGCGGACAACGGCGCAGGCGGGGAATCGATCGTCCCAGAAGACGCGCTGGCAGAAGTGTTCCGCTACCGGCCGGCGGACGTTTGGGTGCAGAACCACAGTTGGGGGATTGGCTCGACGCGGCAGGTGGTTCGGGACCCGCTCACGGATGCGGCCATCGAAGAGGCGACGACGCAGGGACGAGGCGGCCTGGGCACGGTCATCGTGCGGGCGGCGGGCAACGGCCGGGAAAATCTTCTGAATGCCAACGACGACGGGTTCTCGGCGGACCCGAGGGTGATCAGCGTCGGGGCGGTGCGGATGGATGGCCGCGCCACGATCTACAGCGAGCCGGGAGCCAACCTGCTCGTCGCGGCCCCCTCGGGCGATCCCAAGGCCGACGGATCGGAGGATCTGACCTCGCCCAACTTGCCCACGACGGATCGGCGTGGGACAGCGGGCTACAACTGGACGGTCGGCGACTCGGGCGATTACGGCAGCGGCGACAGCGGCTTCAACGGGACGTCCGCATCGACGCCGCTCGTTTCCGGCGTGGTGGCGTTGGTGTTGTCGGCCCGGCCACAGCTTTCCCTGCGGGACGTGCAGCAGATCCTCGCGTTGTCCTCGCGACACTGGGACCTGGCGGACCCGGACCTGGCCACGAACGGGGCGGGCCTGCGGGTGAGCCACAGCCTGGGGTTTGGCGTGCCGGACTGCGGTCTGGCGGTGGAGTTGGCTCGGCGCTGGGAGCCAAGGCCGAGGGTGGAACGCGTGGTGGTGACGGCCCGGCCGTCCGCACCCATCCCGGACGACACGTGCCGCCTGGTGATCGAGGGCACGCCCTTGCTACCTTCCAACCTGCGAAGCATCCGGGTGATCCCCGGGATGGGCGTGTTCCCGGACGCCGGCACGACGGCCGCGACGTTGCAGTACGTGGGCCGGGGAAACACCAACCTGCCCGCGACGCTCAAGGGACGCGTGGCGCTCATCGCGGAAGGCACCAACACCGAGGCCGACAAGGTGGCGCGGGCGGCCAAGGCGGGTGCGGTGGCGGCGGTCATCTTTCGCAATGCCGGTGATACGGACATCGACGTCATGCCCGCCACGTCCTTGTCGCCCATCCCCGCATTCCAGATGGGCCAGACCGTGGGCGACACGCTGGCGCGGGTGCTGGGAACCCGCACCAACTACACCGCGCGGGTCACCTCGTCCGCCGCCACCGCGCGGTTCAACGTGGACCGCTCGCTGACCTGCGAGCACGTCGGCGTCCGGGTCCGCACCACGCACACGGCACGCGCCGACCTCCGCATCACCCTCGTCTCGCCCTCCGGGACGCGATCCATCCTCCAAAACCTCAGCGACGACACCAACGCGGGCCCCACGGACTGGGTGTACTGGACGACGCACCACTTCTTCGAGCCGACGAAGGGGGAATGGGTGCTCGAAGTCCGTGACCTTCGGGAGAATGACATCGGCACCCTCGTCTCGGCGGAGCTGACCGTGGAGGGCGTGCCGGTGACGGACGAGGACCAGGACGGGATGGACGACGCATGGGAGCGCCGTTGGTTCGGGGGCTTGGCCCGGGGCCCCTTGGAGGACCCGGGCCAGCACGGGCTGATGTTGGTTCGGGAACAGTGCCTTGCGGGCGACCCCATGGCCCCGGGGCATCCCTTCCCCAGGACGTTGCAGATCCTCGACAACGCCTTCGTCCGCGTGACGTTCCCGACCGTGATTGGCTGGGGGTATCGGCTGGAGTTCTCCAACGAGCTGGGCGGCTCCTCCGCCGTGCAGACCAACAGCCCCGGCCGCGTGGGCGAGGTGGAGCTGATGGTTCCCTACGAGGCCCGGGACGAACGCTGGTACCAGGTCACCCCCACGCCGCCATGAACCCACGAACGCGGCGGGGCAAGCCCGTCCCTCCCTCGCGTTCCCCACTCACTTCAACGGCGCGCCGCTCACGTCCAGGTCCGGCTTCGTGTTCCAACGCCGCGTCCACCCCGGCTTCTCGATCCGCGCTCGAAACAACACCGTGTTGTCCAGCGCAAGGTCGTCGGACCAGATGAACGCGGCACCCTTGAAGTCGTGCTCATAGAAGGGCGGCTTCGGCCCGACGTCCTCCTCCTTGAACACCTTGGCGGCCGGCCAGGACGAGTCGTCGAAGCCCGGCTTCCACCAGCCCTCCGGAATCGGGGTGTCGCGGACCACGGGATGCGAGACATCGCCTCCGACGGGACCGTGGGAGAAGCACTTGGCCTTCCAAGCCGAGCCGCTCACAATCTCGTCGCCAATCTTCAGGCACAGGCCTCCGTCCCCAATGCTGGACCCATACTCAAGCCCGGTCGCGGGATCTGCGTTGTCCTTGGCCATGACCGCGATCGTCATGGGATACTCCGGAAGAATGTCCACGCTGACGACGTTGTGGGGGGTGAACTTGATGGAATCCACGGCCACCAACTCGCCGTTGACATAGAGCATGAACCAGTTGTCCGCGTAAACCCGTGCCTTCACGGTGTCGGACATGGCGGGCTTCACCAGGCCCGGCGGGCCTCCCCGGCGCGGCTTCCCCGCACGCGTCTCCGCCCGCCTCGGCCCGGGCGCATCGACGACGGACTTGGGGTCCTGTGCCCCCGAGGGGCTCGGCCCGGCCATGAGCAACAGCAGTCCCAGCGACGAAACGATTCCTTGGCGCAACTCCATGCCCGTCTCGACGGGCCATGGCGACGCCAGGTTACGTCTCGCCCGCGCTCAAACGCCGCGGGCCACCGTCCACACCACCACCTGCCGCGCACCTCCCCTCCGCAGGATCGCCGCCACCGCGTCCGTCGTCGCGCCCGTGGTCAGGACGTCGTCCACCACGATCCAGGACGTGCCCTCCAGCCGGGGACGGCCGCGCGGGAAGAACGCCCGTCGAACGTTTGCCGCCCGTTGCTCCCGCGACAGCGTCGTCTGCGAGTCCGTCGGGATGCGCCGCACCACAAGGTCCGTGCGGACGGGCAAGCCCAGCGGCGAGGCCAGCAACCGCGCCAGGCGCTCGGCCTGGTTGAACTCGCGCTCGCGTTGCCGCACCGGATGCAACGGCACGGGCACGATGCCTGCCCAGGGCGCGGATCCCAGGTCCGCCAAGGCCGACGGGAGCCAGAGATCCCGAAGGAACGGCTCCAGCCACAGCGCGCCGCCGTACTTGTACAGGTGGATCGCCTGGCGTACGGGGCCGTCCACCTCCACCGCCGCGCGTGCCCGGGAAAAGGCGAGGTCCACCCCGGAGCAGTTCGGGCACTCGAAGGCGTGCGTGATGGCCCCGGCAAACGGCAGCCCACAACGGTCGCACGAGGGCCCCGTGATCGGCCGCACGCGGGTGCGGCATTCCTCGCACACAAAACCCTGCTCCGGCGTGGCATGACGCGCGTGGCACAACTGGCAGCGCTCCGGGAAAACAAGGCTCAGCGCCGCACGGGCGGCGGCTTGGACGGCAAGGCGTGGCTTCATGGGCTCGGCCCCGCACCCGGGGCTTTGGTCTCCACGTTGGCGCACCGGCACGCCCGGCGCGAGGGCCCTTCCCATGGCCGCCCGTCATGGCACCAACAAGGGAAGCTTCCCCGGGTTTTGACGCCTTCCCTGCAGGCCTGCGATGACCCCTCGCAACGCCGAGCCCACGGAATCCATCCTTGCCGGGTTGACGTCCGGGCGGTTAGACGTCCGCACCTTGACCATGGGCAAGCCACTGATCATTGCCGAGAAGCCATCCGTTGCCGCCGACATCACCCGGGCGCTGGGCGGCTTCCAGAAGGACAAGTCCGGCACCTTCTACGAGAGCGCCAACGCCGTGGTGTCCTTCGCCGTCGGCCACCTGCTCGAGCTCGTGGTCCCGGACGAGTTCGAGGTGAAGAAGGGGAAGTGGTCGTTCGCCGCGCTCCCGCACCTTCCGCCGCGCTTCGGCCTCGCCCCGACGGACAAGGGCCAGGAACAGCTCCGGGCGCTCGCGCGCCTCGCCAAGCGCAAGGACGTGGACACCCTCGTCAACGCCTGCGACGCCGGCCGCG
>JBJSZF010000274.1:0-2751 GCA_046090125.1 Verrucomicrobiota bacterium | reverse complement strand
AGGGCGGTGGCCTTGTAGTTGTCGGGCGTTGCCCCGGCGTCCATGGGGACGGAGAGGGAGTAGTTCCGGCCGGGGCCAAGGTTGGGGATGACGCCGGTGCGGACGCGGACGCCGGTGCCGGTTTCTAGGAAGACAACGGCGTTGGTGCTGTTGAAGGGATCACCCATCTCGGTGCGGACCATGCCGCGGACGATGTGGGGCGGCGCGGGCGGGAAGGCGTGCGCGAGGGAGAACCCAAGGGCCAGCAAGACGACGGCCACCGTGGCCGCACGTTGAGGGGATGCTGGCCCTTGGGAAAGGTGTGAGGCAGGCGCCCCTGCCTGTGCCGACATGGGGGAAGGATTCATCTTAGAAACGACGCTGAAGGGACGTTGCAACGAGCGAATAGGGCCTCCCATCAGGACGGATGGGCTCATGGACAGTTTCGAGGTTCATCGGTTCTGTAGGCCGGGTCCCCTGACCCGGCGCACCGGGCATGCGGCATCGGGGCCGCCGCGTGAGGGCACGCGGCCTACAGACGGGACAACGGGCGTTTCCAGGTTCATGGGGTGGGAGGATCAGTTGCCCGAGTAGGAGTAGGTGACGAAGTGGAGCTGGATGTCCGTGACCGACTGGATGAACCGGTCGATGCCCTCATTGGGGTTGTTGAGGAGGTTGCGTCCCGGGATGACGAGCTTCCATTTGCTGTTCCATGCGGAGCGGCCCACGAGGCGGTTGTTGGTGAACTGCGAGCGCAGGAGCGAGCCGCCCCCGCCGTAGAGCGACGGGCTGAACAAGGCCGGGTTGGACACGGGCCGGAACGACTGGTGCTTGCGCACCGCGAACATGGGCTCGGTGAGGGAGTCGGCCGACTGCTGGATGTTCTGGCCGGAGAAGCCGGAACCGCCGACGTCGAAGGGCATGGGGATGGCCACGTCCTCGACGGACCAGCTCCGGATCTGGCTGGAGTCCCCGAGGGGCGGGCTGCGCATGGAGTCCACGCCGACAGGGACGAGGTACACGTAGGGCGTGGCGGACAGGGCAAGCGGGTCGAGGAACCACGACCCAGGGTCGCGAGGCGACGTCCCGCCACCGCTGCCGCCATTGGCCGAGGGATCGCTCATGCCGCGGTACCCGATGAAGGCGGCGCCGACGCCGAAGATCTTGGTCGCGAACGACGCGGGGTTGAAGAAGTGGTCGCCGGCCGCCAGCTCGCGCCCGAACACGTTGAAGCCGTTGGCCACCGTGGTCTCGAACGTGAGGACGACGCCCGGCACGGGCAGCCCGCTCCCGTCGTCGATCTGCATGCAATGACGGCGGATGTCCGGGTCGTCGAGGAGGTTCCTCACCCGGGCGCCCTGCAACGCGTCCTTCCAGTTCGAGTCGCCGTCCGACGTCGGCAGGATGCGCAGGCCCTCCGTCCGGAAGGAGACGGTGGTGCCGTAGGCGTCGGGGTTGTTGAAGCCCAGGCGGCCGCGGAGGACGTCCCAGTCGGCCTTCATCTCGGCGAGGATGGAGGAGAGGCCGGGGTCGCCCATGTTGCTGCCGCCGAACTGGGGCTCGCCGTTGCGCACGACGCCCAGGGCGCGTGCATCGACGATGCGGCGGCGGAAGTCCTTGCCCTGCTTGGTCCCCAGCAGGCCGGTCTCGTAGTCGTAGGCGTTGGCCGCAAGCAGGGAGTAACGGGCCGCCATGTCGAACAAGGTCTTGTAGCGCTCCAGCTTCTCGTCGCGGAACAGCCGGAACGCCGCGTCGCGCGTGCGGTAGCCCTGCACCACCTGCGCCGAGCGTTGGCGGAACGACAGGCGCTCGTCCTGGATGCGGTCGCCCTCGGCGCGGAGGGCCTCGTACTTGCGAAGGACGTCGTCGTACTCGCGCAGCCGGTTGTTGATGGCGAAGAAGTGGTCCTCGAGCCCGTCGATGGCGAGGGCCAGCTCGACGAGCGACCCGCGTTCCTCGGCGGCCATCTCCTTGTCGGCCATGGCGAACTCGGTCCACATGCGAGTGGTGGCCGTGGCAGCCTCGAAGGACTTGAGCAGGGCCAGGCGAACGCCGGAGGCGGAGCGGAGGCCGAACCGCACCGTGGCGCCGGCCAGCTTGAGGGCCGCCCGGATGGGCGAGGTGACGTCGCCGCCGGCCGCGAGGCCGACGATGACGGAGACCGGCACCGCCTCCTCGAGACCCTCCGACGCCTCATCGGCCGCCTCCTCGGCCATGCTTGCAAACTCGTCGTACACCTCGCCCATCGCCGAGGCCCACTGGAGGATGTCGTCGGCGATGTTGAGCCCGAGGTTGGAGTCCCGGATCTCCTTGGCGAGGGCGACGGACGCCTTGTGCATGACGACGGCCGACCGCAGCTCCTGCTGGGCGCCCTCGGCGTCGCGGAGCGACGAGAGGATGTTGTTGTGGGCGCGGACCAGCTCGGAGATGGCCTGCTGGATCTTGCCCGGGGAACGCCGCCGGCCGGTCCAGGACTCGGGCTTGTTGAAGAACCCGTGGGCGCCCCAATTGAACTCAAAGTAGTCCTTGTTGTTCAGCATATTCACCGTCCGCAGCTTCTCCGGGTCCCATTCGGCGGCCGTGACCCAGTCCTCGAGGGGCTGCTGCAGGCTGATCTTCATCGTGTTGTCCGGGTCCAGTTCAATGGTGCCGCCAAACGTGGATTCGGGGACGTCGATGTAGGTGAAGTGGACCAGGTCGGGGCCGGTGTAGCCCTGGGCCCAGGTCTTGCCGGGGCCGATATCCTCCGGGTAGGGCGTGCCGTAGAGGTCG
>JBJSZF010000273.1:0-1324 GCA_046090125.1 Verrucomicrobiota bacterium | reverse complement strand
CGCTCGCTCATCCGGACGGAGCTGGGCGGGCTGCCGGAGTCCGTGCCCGTGTTGTTCGCGGAGCATCACCAGTCCCATGCCGCGTCCGCCTTCTACCCGAGCCCGTTCGGGTCCGCCGCCGTGCTGGCCGTCGATGGCGTGGGCGAGTACGCGACGACGACGCTGTGGCACGGGACGCCGGAGGGGCTGCGGGCGCTGGAGGAGATCCGGTTCCCGCATTCGCTGGGGCTGTTGTACTCCGCGTTTACGGCGCACTGCGGCTTCCGGGTGAACTCGGGCGAGTACAAGCTGATGGGGCTCGCCCCGTATGGGCGTCCGGTGTTCGAGCGGGTGATCCGGGAACGCATGATCGACCTGCGCGAGGACGGGTCGTTCCGGCTGCAATTGGAGTTCTTCGACTTCCTGCGGGGCGAGCGCCTGACGAACGAGCGGTTCGACGCCTTGATGGGCGGCCGTCCGCGGCGTCCCGACGAGCGCATCGAGGCCCGCCACGCGGACATGGCGCGGTCGATCCAGGCGGTGACGGAGGAGGCGATGCTGCGGCTGGCCCGACGCGCGCACGCGATGACGGGCGAGCGTCACCTCGCCATGGCGGGCGGCGTGGCGCTCAACTGCGTGGCCAATGGTCGGATCCTCCGCGAGGGGCCCTTCGAGCGGATTTGGATCCAGCCGGCGGCCGGCGACGCGGGGGGAGCCTTGGGCGCGGCCTTGGCGGCCTGGCACCTGCACGGGCGCCGCCCGCGCGTCGTCCCCGCATCGGGTCGCGACGCCATGCAGGGCGCGGCGCTCGGGCCGGAGTTCACGGATGCGGAGGTCGTCGAGGCCCTCGAACGGCTGGGTGCGGTGCATGAATGGGTCGAAGACGACCGGTTGTTCGAGGAGACGGCCCGGTGGCTCGACGCGGGCGAGGTCTTGGGCTGGTTCCAGGGCCGGATGGAGTTCGGGCCGCGCGCGCTGGGGAACCGGTCCATCCTCGGGGACCCGCGGTCGCCCGGGATGCAGGCGCGCATGAACCTGCGGGTGAAGTTCCGGGAGTCGTTTCGTCCCTTCGCGCCCGCCGTGCTGGCGGAGCATGCGCCCGCGGTCTTCGAGCTGGAGGGCGAGTCTCCGTACATGCTGCTTGTGGCTCCCGTGCGCGAGGCGTTGCGTCGGCCGGACCATGAGGGCCATGCGCCGGGTGCGGTTGGGGGCGAGGACTTGCTGGAACGGGTGCGCCGGGTGCGCTCGACGTTGCCGGCCGTGACGCACGTGGATTGGTCCGCCCGCGTCCAGACGGTGGATGGCCACGACAACCCGCGCTTCCGCCGATTGCTGGAGGCATGGC
>JBJSZF010000272.1:0-1401 GCA_046090125.1 Verrucomicrobiota bacterium | reverse complement strand
TGTATTCCACCAGCAGCTCGAAGTCGCCGTAGGGCTTCGCCGTCGAGGCTCTTGCCGTTGAAGATCGGCGTGAACCCCGCGTTCGACTTGGACGCCAGGATGCGCGTGGCCTCCTCGGCCCCGATCTCGCGCACGAAGACGTTGCGCCAGCGGATCTCCCCGCCGTGCGTCTGGAGCCGGATCGGGCCGGTGGCGGGCACCGGCGTCTTGCGGTCGTAGTAGTTCTCGAGCAGGGCATGATCGACGACCATCTTGTCGTTCAGCCAGACCGACACCCGCGCGCCCACCATCAGGATGCGGAACTGGTTCCACTGGCCGAAGGGCTTGTCCGCGAGGACCAACGGGTCCTTGCCGGGCGCGCCCGGCGAGTTGTTCCCGAGTCCGCCGGAACCCTTGCCGCGCCCGAGGTTCTGCGGGTCAGGCTCCGTGGAGTCCCAGATCTGCACCTGCGGCACGCCACGCAGGTAGATGCCGGAGTCCGCGCGGGCCACCGTCTTGTATTCCACCAGCAGCTCGAAGTCGCCGTAGGGCTTCGCCGTCGAGGCGTACGCGCCAAAGCCGTCGTTCACCAGCTCGCCGTTCTCCGCGTACCAGTGCGGCTTGCCCGTCTTCGGGTTCACCTCCGTCATCGACGCCGTCCACTTCCCCAGCAAGGCGTCCCGTTCCGCCTGCGGCATCGACACCAGCTTGCGGTAGTCATGCGTGTCGCCGCCCACCCACCCGGTGAGGTCCGTGCCATTGAACAACGCGGTGAAGCCGGCCGGCGGCTTGCCCGCGCTGGCGCCATTGAGGCTGACGCAACCCGTGGATCCGAGGAGAAGCGCGGCGCAGGCCGTCGTGGCCCACATCCACGCACGACGCGAGAACAATTGGTTCATGCCGAAACCTTGCGGCGGGCGCGCCAACGGGGTCAATGCCGGACGCGCGCCGGAGCCACTCCACCCCTACATCAACCCTTGGTACGCCAGCCACAGCCCGCGGAAGTACTGCATCACCCGCACCGGGTCCGGGCTCTCCGGTATCTCCGCCAACGTGTAGCCCCGGTAGCCCGACTCGATCAGCCGTTGGAAGAGTCGGCGAAACGGGTACTCCGACAGGAACAGGTCGCGCAGGTGCACCTCCACGATCCGGTCGCGCACGAGGTCGAAGTTCGCGTCGAAGCCCGCGCCCTCCAGGTCGGTTTGGTTGGAGTTCCAGCACGCTCCCACAGCCTTGTGGCCCGCCTCGTCGAGGATGCGCCGGATGCGGGGCAACAAGGCCGTTTGGTTCCCATGCACCTCCAACCGGATGACCAGCCCCAGGCCCGCCGCCACCTCGCCCAACTCCCGCAAGGACCGCCCAATCTGCGCCAGCGTCACCTCCTCGGGCACGCCCTTGGGCAGGTCGTTCGGGCGCACCTTG
>JBJSZF010000271.1:0-1804 GCA_046090125.1 Verrucomicrobiota bacterium | reverse complement strand
CTCTGTCGCCGCGCCTCCCGGGCCTCCTCCAGTTTCCGGTCACGCGCCTCCTGGATTGCCTCGTGCCGTCCCTCCATCCGATCCCTCGGCGTCACGTACCCCAGCGCGCTGTGCAACCGCACCGTGTTGTAATGCTCCACGAAGTCCCCCACGACCCGCCGGGCGTCCTCCAGGCTCAACGGGGTCTTGGGCCGGATCGCCTGCTCCTTCAACGTCCGGTGGTACCGTTCCAGCTTCCCGTTGCTCTGGGGGTAGTACGGGCTGGTCAGCACATGGCTCGCCTGCCACAGCCGGATGTATTCCTTGAAGTCCTTGGCCACGAACTGCGGCCCGTTGTCCGAGATCACCCGGGGCCGGCTCCCGGGGTGCTTCTCCCGCGCGCGTTGCAGCACCAGCTCGGCGTCCGATTCCCGCATCGCCTCCCGGATCTCCCAGTGCACTATGGCCCGCGAGCAGCCGTCCAACACGCTGCACAGATAGTAGAACGTCCCGCCCACGTTCACGTAGGAGAAGTCGATGTGCCAGTGCTCGTGCGGCTGGAGCGGTTGCTCGAACCCCGTGCCCTTGCGGCTGGGCGTGTTCCACCGGCTGCCCAAGAGCCCGGCCTTCTTGAGCACGCGATACACGGTCGCCGGGCTGGCCGCCGCCACGTCCTGGTCCAGCATCATGAACGCCAGCCGCCGGTAACCCTCCAAGGGATGGCGCTGGAAGAAGGCGGTGATGGCCTCCTTCTCGGCGGGCTCCAGCCAGTGGTCGCGTGGGACCTGGCCATTGTGCTCGTTGGCCTTGCCGTACCGTCCGCGCCAGTCGCGGAACTTGCGCGACGCCAGCCCGATCCAAGCCAGGACTCGATCCAGGGGAATCTCGGCCTTGGCCGACCAGTCCCGGGTGAAGTCCACCAGCTCGTCGCGGATGTCATGGGGGACCCAACGGGCCTTCAGGTCTCCCCAAGTTCTTTTTTTAGGCGGATGTGCTCCTCCATCAGCTCGGAGATGGCCTCGTGCTTGCGCTGGAGGCGTTGCTCGAGGTCCTGGACGCGCTTCTCGGCGTCGGTGGTGCGACGGCCGGGGCTGCCGCCCTCGAAGGCCCTGGCGCCGTTCTCGAAGAAGGCCTTCTGCCACTGGTAGAACATGCCCGGGGTGATCCCGTGCTGCTCGCTGACCTCGGAGACCGGCTTCGCGTCCAGCAGGTGCTGGCGGAGAATCCGGACCTTTTCCTCGCCACTGAAGTGGCGTCGTTCCTTTTGACTCATGGTGCTGACTCCTTCTCCCGGGCTCAGTCCGCAAGCTCAATCCCGAATCCGGCGTTTTCAGCTGAGGCAAAACAGAGGGAGTGAACATTCCGTCCGCTGACTCGCGGCGACGCTACCGGTCTCGGTCCGAGGTCCAGGACCTTGTCCGCCACTTCCATCCGTCCGGCCTCTCAACCAAAGACATCGCGGCCAGCATGGGTGTCCTTCATCCCCGTCCCGCTTCGGCAACCCGACGTCGCGTTACCCCAAAACCCGGCCGTCGAGATCATCAACCCCGCAGGATGGCGGCTGCGCTTCCCCATGGCGGTCGATTCCCAAAGCCTCGCCCCACTCATCGACATCCTCCGCCGATGCTGAGCTTCCTCGGCCACGCCCGCGTCTTCCTCGCGCCGGTTCCACCGACCTCCGCAAGTCCTGCGGATCACGTCGCGCCGGAGCGGGTTGGATCCGGCGAAGTGGCTGGAGGAAGTGCTCCGGAGAATCCCGACGGCGACGACGGCGAACCTGCACGAACTGCTGACCGGCAACTGGAAGCCCGCGACGGCCTGACAT
>JBJSZF010000270.1:0-5397 GCA_046090125.1 Verrucomicrobiota bacterium | reverse complement strand
CGGCCGCCTCCGCAAGAAGGCCTTCATCCGCTATTTCTAGGTGTCCGTGCCCGCGCCAAATCCGGCCGTCGCCCCGGCCATCACGCTGGGCGACGCCACGGGCGTGGGCCCCGAGGTCGCCGCCCGCGCCGTTGCGACGTTGCCGGATGCGGATCCGACGCGGTTCGTGGTGTTTGGTTGCCGACGGGCGTGGGCGTGGGCGGCGACGATGGCGGGGCTGGATCCGGATCCGCCGGCATGGGACGGCGGCCGTGCCTGGGCGGGCCGCGTGGCGCTGGCGGATGCCGGAGTGTCGTTGCCGGCCGACCTCGCCCCCTCGGATCGAAGGGTGGGGGCGGCGGCCTTGGCGTGGCTGGACGCCGGCGCGCGGGCCTGCATCGATGGCGTGCTGGACGGCCTTGTGACCGCGCCCCTGTCCAAGGCCTCCGTAGCCCGCGCCGGGCATCCGGGCTTCACCGGCCAGACGGAGCATCTCGCCGCGCTCGCCGGGATCCGGCGCTTCGCCATGATGTTGCTGGGCCGCGACGACGCGGGCCGATGGCTGCGCGTCGTGCTGGCAACCACCCACCTTCCCTTGTCCCGCGTGGCCGACGCCCTCACCGGCGACGCCGTGCAGGCCGCCATCGAGATGGCGTCGGAGGCGTGCCGCCAACTGGGCTTGCCCCGGCGGCGCGTCGGCGTGTGCGGCCTGAATCCCCACGCGGGCGAGGACGGCCTTCTGGGCGACGAGGAGTCCCGCGTGATCGCGCCCGCCATCGCGCGGTGCCACGCCATGGGGCTCGACGTGGAGGGCCCGTTCGCCGCCGACACGTTGTTTCACCGGGCCTTGCGGGGGGCCTACGACGCCGTGGTGGCGCAGTACCACGACCAAGGGCTGGCCCCGTTGAAGCTCGTGGCGTTCGACAACGGCGTGAACTGGACGGTGGGCCTCCCGTGGCCGCGCACGTCGCCGGACCATGGCACGGCGCATGACATCGCGTGGAAGGGCGTGGCCCATCCCACGAGCATGATCCACGCGCTGGGGCTGGCCCGGGACCTCGCGGTGCGGCGACGGCTGCGCGCCGACGCATAACGCAGGTCTCCAAGACGCCGGGCGTGCCTCGCCGTGCCTCCCGAAGTTGTCGAGAACAGGGGAACGGGATGCAGGGAGCGGACAGGTCCCCCTGGGGGGGAGCATGGGGGTGCGGACGTGGACGTCCGCGCTCCCAGCGTTGGGCCAGCCACGACGTCCGTGGGAACACCGACAACACCAGGATGCACCGCGCGCCTCGGCCGGCCCGCCTGCGGCCTTGACCCGCGGGGGACGACTGGGAGACAAGGGCGGCATGAAATCCCGTGGTTGGAAGGCGATGGCGTGGCTGGGCATGGCGGCGGCGATGGCGCTGGAGGCGGAGGCGGCTCCCAAGCCCGCAGGGCACGCCGGCTGGGTGCTGCACACGTTCCAGCGCCAGCAGCTCTCGGACGAGTTCTGGGCCGAGGGCGCGGCCTTCGGCGACTTCAACAAGGACGGCAAGATGGACGTCGTCTCCGGCCCGTTTTGGTACGAGGGGCCGTCGTTCACGACCCGCCACGAGTACGCCCCCGCGACACGGCGGTCGCGCAGCACCAAGAACGGCGCGCCCGTCGAGTTCGCGGGCTACAAGGGCGGGCTCGGCAGCGAGAACGAGTACTCGGACAACTTCTTCGCCCACAGCCACGACTTCAACGGCGACGGCTGGGCCGACATCCTGATCCTCGGCTTCCCCGGGGCGGAGTCGTGGTGGTTCGAGAACCCCAAGGGCGCCGGCGGGCATTGGAAGCGGCACGTCGCCATCGACGTGACGGACAACGAGTCGCCAGCGTTCACGGACATCAACGGCGACGGGCGCCCGGAGATCGTGTGTTCCTCCAAGGGCCGCTACGGCTGGGCCGAGCCCAACCGCGCCAATCCCACCGCTCCCTTCACGTGGCACCCTGTCACGCCCAACAAGAA
The DNA here is from genome assembly GCA_046090125.1 of Verrucomicrobiota bacterium. Taxonomy (GTDB): domain Bacteria; phylum Verrucomicrobiota; class Verrucomicrobiia; order Limisphaerales; family UBA9464; genus UBA6176. The sequence goes on along the minus strand of JBJSZF010000270.1, from coordinate 3,425 downwards.
CTACCACAAGTTCACCCACGGCATGGGCGTGGGCGACGTCAACGGCGACGGCCGCATGGACCTCCTCGAGAAGGACGGCTGGTGGGAGCAGCCCAAGTCCCTCGTCGGCGACCCCGAGTGGGCCTTCCATCCCCAGGCGTTCGGCGTCGGCGGCGCCCAGATGTACGCCTATGACGTCAACGGCGACGGCAAGAACGACGTCATCACCAGCCTCGCAGGCCATGGCTACGGCCTCGCCTGGTACGAGCACGTCCGCGAGGGCGACGCCATCCGCTTCAAGGAGCACATCTTCATGAACAAGCTCCCCACGGAGAACCGCTATGGCATGCACTTCTCCCAGTTGCACGCCATCGACCTCGTGGACATGGACGGCGACGGCCTCAAGGACATCGTCACGGGCAAGCGCTTCTGGGCGCATGGGCCCGGCGGCGACCCCGAGCCCAACGCCACCCCCTACGTCGTCTGGTTCCAGCTCCAGCGCGGCAAGGAGGGGGCCGTGGACTGGGTGCCCCGCGTGATCGACGACAACTCCGGCACCGGCACCGAGGTCAAGGCCCGCGACTTCAACGGCGACGGCAAGCCCGACGTCCTCGTGGGCAACAAGAAGGGCGTCTTCGTGTTCACCCACGTGGACAAGAAGGTCACCGAGGCCGAGTGGCTTGCCGCCCAGCCCAAGCCCATCGTGCCTTGAGCCACGACGGCCCCGGCGGCCCCGGGCCGCATCGCCGCACGCTCCTCGTCACCCCCATCGACGAGGACCCCGCGCCCGGGGCCCCGCCCGTCGAGGGACGGGTTCTCGAGGGAAAGTATCGGCTCGGCCGACGCCTCGGCGCGGGCGGCATGGGCTCCGTTCACGAGGCGGTGCACCTCGGCACCGGGCGGCGCGTGGCCGTGAAGCTCATCGCCCCGCAGTTCATGCGGGAGGCGCGCTTCCTCGCCCGCTTCCGCCGCGAGGCGCGCGCGGCCGGCCGACTGCGGCACCCCAACATCGTGGACGTCACGGACTTTGGCGTCGCCCCGTCGGAGGACGGCGACGTGGCGTACCTCGTGATGGAATACCTCGAAGGCCTCCCCCTCGGGCGCGTCATGGCCCGGGGGTCGCGGATGCCACTGGGCCAGGCCATCGACATCCTCCGGCAGGTGTGCGCCGCCGTCCATGCGGCCCATCGCCGCGGCGTCGTCCACCGGGACCTCAAGCCCGACAACATCTGGCTCGAGCCCAACAGCCTCGGCGGTCACCGCGCCAAGGTCCTCGACTTCGGAATCGCCAAGCTCGGCGACGCGGCCGACGGCGACGGGCCCGGCGATGGCGAAGGCGAGGGCGATGGCAACAGGCCGCCCGCCGGGGCGGGGAACGGCGAGTCTGTTGCGGCCCCAGGGAACGCCCAGCGGGACGCGCCCGCCCACCTCACCCATGCCGGGGCCGTCCTCGGCACGCCGTGGTACATGTCGCCGGAACAATGCCGCGGCCTCGCCCTCGACGGCCGCTCGGACATCTACAGCCTCGGCGTCATCGCGTACCAGATGCTGTGCGGCGATCTCCCGTTCACGGGCGACGCCGCGTCGGTCATGGCCGGGCATCGCGACACCCCGCCGGAGGACCTCCGCCGACGTTGCCGCAAGGTGCCGTCCGGCGTGGCGCGCGTCGTGATGGCGGCGCTGAGCAAGGACCCCGCGTGCCGCCCGGCAACGGCCATGGCGTTCGCCGACGGCCTGGAAGCCAACGCGCAGGGGTTCGGCTTCCTGTTCCGGCGCGCCACGGCCTTCTACGTCGAGCACTTCCCGCTGCTGCTGCGGATGTCGTTGGTGGCGCACCTGCCGCTGCTGGCACTCGGCCTGGCCGCGGCCGGGGTGGCCTGGGCGCGGCCGGCCCTGGGGGACGGGGCCCACGCCACGTTGGCGGCGGGCATCGGTGGCTTGAAGGGCATCGTGGGCGTGTTTTCGGGCATGACGCTCGGCGGCTGGGCGGCGGTGCTGGTGGTGCAGCAGGAGCTGGAGCCGTTCCGGGTCCCCACCTTGGCCGGCACCTGGGGCGTCCTGCGGTCCCGCTGGCGTGCCTTCCTCAGGACCGCGCTCCTGTCGTATGTCCGGGTGATCGTGGGGTTTGCCTGCCTCATCGTGCCCGGGTTTGTCCTGTGGGCGCGCGACGCGCTGTGGGCCCCCATCGTGTTGGTCGAGGGCCTGGGCGGGCGCGCGGCGCTCCGGCGCTCGCGCGACCTGGGCCGCCGCGGCCGCTGGGCCATCGCGGCGGCCGTGGGCCTCCAGGTGTTCCTGCCGAAGCTGTTCGAGTCCATGACGGGGCTGGGGCGCATGGCCGAGGGCGTGGGCGACGAACGGGTCCGCGTCACCCTCGCCGAGGGCGCGGTGGCCGCGAGCGTCGTGATCCTCCCGTTGGTCGTGCTGGTGCCCGCCTTCCTGTACCTCAAGATGCGGCGCCTCGGCGGCGAGCCCATCCAAGGCCTCCCCGGGGGGACGGCGGCGCCCGGCGACGAGGCCTTCGACACGGACAAGACGCCGGCGTAGCCGCCGCTCCCTCGGGGCGGCTGGCGTGCCCCAACGACGCCCCGGCGAGACTCCGAGCTTGAATCCCGGCCATCCCTTGCGCGGATTGATGGCGATGAAGGTCTTGTTTGTCGGGGACGTGGTGGGCGAGCCGGGCCGGCGTGCCGTGCGCGAGCTGTTGCCCGGGATCGTCCAAAGGGAAGGCATCGGCTTCGTCGTGGCGAACGGCGAGAACTCGGCCGGCGGCAACGGCATCACCGCCTCGACGGCCCGCGACTTGTTCGATGCCGGCGTCGATGTCCTCACCACCGGCGACCACGCATGGGACCAGAAGGAGACGCCCGCGCTGATGGCGTCCGATCCGCGGATCCTGCGGCCACTCAACTATCCCGCCGGCGTCCCCGGCAACGGATGGGTGGTGCACGCGCGGCCGGGCGGCCCGCCCGTGGGCGTCCTCAACCTCCAGGGACGCACCTTCATGCCGCCCCTCGAAAACCCATTCGTATGCGGGCGCGACGCCATCGCGCGCCTCCGCGAGCAGGCGCGGGTGGTCCTCGTCGATTTCCACGGGGAGGCCACGTCCGAGAAGATTGCGTTTGGGCGCATGGTGGACGGGACGGCAAGCCTGGTGGTGGGGACGCACACGCACGTGCAGACGGCGGACGAATGGGTGTTGCCCGGCGGCACCGCGTACCTGACCGACGCGGGCTTCACCGGCCCGCATGACTCCGTCCTCGGACGGGAGGTGGAGCCCGTGGTGCGCCGCTTCCTCACCCAGATGCCCCAGCGCTTCGAGGTCGCCAAGGGCCGCGTGCTCCTCCAAGGCGTCCTGGTGGACGTCGATGAGACCACCGGCCTCGCACGGTCCGTGAAGCGGGTGTCGGAGCCGATCGCGGGCGGCTGACCGGCCCCGGGCCCGCGGC
>JBJSZF010000269.1:0-16324 GCA_046090125.1 Verrucomicrobiota bacterium | reverse complement strand
ACCGAATGCCGTGCACGTGCCACCGAATGCCGTGCACGTGCCGCCGAATGCCGTGCACGTGCCGCGGAAGGCCGTTGACGTGCACATGGATTCCACGCGTCCGCCGGCACCGCGTGAACGCCTGGCCTTCAGTGGCCTCGGACGGCTTCTCGCTGTGATGACCGTTTGTGTTCCTCCTGCAGGTGTCGGTGAAGGCTTTGGATGGGGGGCGGTTCGTTGACTTGCGCGGACATCGTCCATAGTCTGCCACTGATGAGCGCTGAAACCGTTGCTGCCCCTGTTGCCGAGTCCGTCGTGGTGTTGACCGAGCCTGCTGCTCGGCAGATCGCGTCGATGTTGCAGGAGGACCCCGCCAATGCCGGGAAGAGCCTGCGCGTGTTCGTGGAAGGGGGCGGATGTTCCGGGATGCAGTACGGGATGGTGTTCGACGAGAAGCGGGACGACGACCTGTCCGTGGAGCTGCACGGGGTGCGCGTGGTCGTGGATCCGTTCAGCGCCAACTACATCGGCGGCAGCGTGATTGACTTCAGCGACGCGCTCACCGGCGGCGGCTTCAAGATCAAGAATCCCAAGGCTGCGAGCACGTGCGGTTGCGGGAAGTCCTTCGAGGCCTGACGTGCTGGGCCTTGGGCCGGCCGCGAAGGGATGCCTGCGGTGGGCTGCCCCAAGCGGGCGGCCGCGAACCCGTTCCCCGGCATGGCCGGCATCCTTTCCAGCTTGTTGTCACGCCTGCGCCATGGCGAGGCCGACCGCCAGTTCATCGACGAGATGCGCTCGGTGTTGGCCGATGGCGAGCTGACGGACGAGGAACGCCAGTTGCTTGCCGAGCGCCATGCGGAGCTGGGGGCGGGCGACGCGTGGAATGACGTGAAGGGCGACCTTTACCTCGCGGCCGTTCGCGGGGCCTTGCGGGGCGGTCGGCTGACGCCGGCTGCGGAGTTGGAGCTCGATGAAATCCGCGGATACTTGCAGGTGGGCGCGGACGAGTCTCGCCAAGGCGACGACCTGCTTTCGAGGGCGAGGGCGGAGCGAGCGGCGTCCATGCAGGCGGCGGATGCGGCGCGACGCTGGGAATCCTACCTCGAAGCCTTGCGGCGTTGCTCCGTTCCGCCGGTTGAGGTCCTGAACGTGGTCCTACAGCGTGGAGAGAAGCCCCTATTGAAGGCTGCGATGGTTGCGATGGAGCACAAGGCCATTGGCAGGAGGTATCAAGGGGGTGGGTCGGGCGTCAGCATTCGCGTCACGAAGGGAATGTCGTTCCGGGTGGGCGGCGGCAGCGGGTTTTCGGCACCCGTGATGGACCTGGTGCCGGTCACCGATGGACACCTGGTCGTGACCACGCAGCGTTTGGTGTTCAACGGGCATCTCCAGAGCTGGGCGGATCCCCTGTCGAAGGTGATTGGATTCCAGGGCTACAGCGGCGCGATCCAGTACTCGGTCACGGGCCGCACGAAGCCCCGCATCTTGAAGTTCGGGCCCGGGACGAGGCAGGACGAGATCTTGGCCGCCATCGAGGGCGTGATCAACCGCATGCTGGCCGGGGCTTGAGCCTGGAACAGGCCGGTGGGCTGGCCATGGGGGGCGAGCCCTCGCGCGGCGGGATCGATGCCGCAGGCCCGCGCGCCAAGTCGTTGCGCCCGTCCTCGGACTCCCAGTCGCCGAGCGTGTGGATCACTTGCGGATGCCGGCCTGCCAGAGGAGCCAGGCCATCTCGAAGGCGTCGTTCTTCCATCGGTCGTAGCGGCCGGAGGCCCCGCCATGCCCGGCCGGGTCCAGCTTGCACCGGAACAGGAGAGGACGGGAATCCGTCTTGAGGGTTCGGAGCTTGGCGACGTACTTGGCGGGTTCCCAATACATGACCTGGGAGTCATTGAGGCTCGTGGTGACGAGCATCGCTGGGTAGTCGCGGCGCACGAGGTTGTCGTAGGGGCTGTAGGACAGCATGTAGTCGAATGCGGCCTTCTCGTTGGGGTTTCCCCATTCGAGGTACTCTTGCACGGTGAGGGGCAGGGTGGGGTCCATCATGGTGTTCATGACGTCCACGAAGGGCACGTTGGCATGGACGGCGGCGAAGAGGTCCGGGCGCAGGTTGACCACGGCTCCCATGAGCAGTCCTCCGGCGCTATCCCCCCGGATGAGCAGCTTGCCCGGGGACGTCCACCGGCCCGCGACGAGGTGCTCCGCGCAGTCGATGAAGTCATGGAAGGTGTTCTTCTTCGTCATCAACATCCCGTCTCGATGCCACCGTTGGCCCATTTCGTCGCCGCCGCGGACGTGCGCCCTGGCGAAGGCGACGTTGCGGTCCAGCAGGCTGACGATGGCGGCGCTGAACGATGCGGGTTGGCCGGCCCCGTAGCTGCCGTACCCGTAGAGCAACAACGGGCGCGACCCGTCGCGCGGATGCCCCTGCTTGTAGAGGATCGAGATGGGGACGCGGGTGCCGTCGCGGGCCGTGGCCCACAGGCGTTCCGAGCGATACTGGGAGGGGTCGTAGTTCCGGACCGGGGTCGTCTTGAGCGTGCGCCGGGCGCCGGTGGCCAGGTCAATGTCGAGGGTCATCGGCGGCGTCACCATGGACTGGTAGCGGACGCGGAAGGCCCGGGACTTGAAGTCGGGCGTCTCCAGGCCGTAGGCGGTGTAGAGGGACTCGGGGAACGCCACGTCCCGCCACGAGCCCGTGGCGAGGTCCAGGATGCGGAGTCCCTGGACGGCGGCGGACTTGGTGGTGAGGACGGCGTGGGTTTGGAACACGTCGAAGGACTCCACCTGCGCGTCCGTGCGATGGGGAACGATCTCCTTGCCGGCGGCGAGGTCGGGGTTGCTCACGGGCACTTGCACGACCCGGAAGTTGATGGCGTCGAGGTCCGTGGTGATAAACCAGGAGTCCTCGCGGTGCGCCACGTAGTAGCGGTGTCCCTTGCGCCGCGGGATCACCGGCTTCCATGCCTTCGTCGGCGCGTCGGCACGCAACGCCAACCAGTCCAACGTGTCCGTGCTGAGCGACCCGAGCAGCAGCCATTGCCGGTCCCGGGTGCGGGCGAGGCTGATGTTGAAGAGGGCGTCGGGCTCGGCGTGCACCTTCTGCGGCTCCCGGCCCAGTTCCAGTCGCCACAGCGTGTCGCTGCGCTTGGTGACGGGGTCCTCGGTGGTGAAGAACAACGTCCGTGGAAGGGCGCTCCATTCGACCGACGTCACCCGCTGGGCAAGGTTGGTGAGGTCCCTGCCGATTCGCAGGTCGCGCACGTGGAGTTGGAACTGGCGGAAGCCCGTGGTGTCCGTCGTGTAGGCCAGCAATTGCTCGTCGTCGCTCACGTCCATGACGCGCACGTCGAGGTAGGGCAAGCCCTTGGCCATGACGTTGGGATCCAGCAGGACCTGCTCCGGGGCGTCGTCGTCCATCGTGCCATCGGGCTTGGCACGTTTGCGGCAGGAGACGGGGTATTGGAGGCCCTCAGACGTCCGTTCGTAGTAGAAGTGGCCGCCCCGACGGGTGGGCACGGTGAGGTCGGTCTGCTGGACGCGGCCCAGAAGCTCCTTGTAGAGGGCGTCGGCGAGGGGCCTTTGCTCGGCCGTCTGGGCCTCGGTGTGGGCGTTCTCGGCGGCGAGGTAGGCGCGCACCTCAGGGTTGTCCTTCTCGCGGAGCCAATGCCACGGGTCTTCAAAGGTTTTCCCATGCCACGTCTGCGTGTGCGGCTTGCGCGGCGCGCTGGGTGGGCGGGGCGGGTCTTGTGCGGACAATCCGGCCACGTGGAGCGCGAGCGAGGCCGCCACCACGAGGAGGGCAAGGCAGCGGGGGCGGGAGGGCATGGCAGTCATGGTCGGAGCGTTGCGTTGGGATCCGGTGAACGTGATATGGGGAAAGGGCAGCAAGCCTGTACCCCCTTCGTGCCCGCAGCCAACCCGATCGTCAACGTGGGACTCCAGCCGCCTGGCGCATGGAGGCGATCCCCGCCTGGGCACCGGTGGATGATCCTCCCGCTCCATCGGGTGCGATGAGCGGGGAGGGCCTAGGCATTGCCAAAGGCCTCCGCGAACTTCAGGAGGCCGCGGGTGTCGTGGTAGAGGGTCTTCCATGAATGGGCGAGGCCGGTGGACCGCGGGGAGCCGTCGGCGGCGACGGTGTCGAGCCAGATGCCGGTGCGGCGGTCGGTGGCCTGGTTGCGCATGAAGGCGAGGACGCGCTGGAGGGCGTTGGCGTACCCGACGTGGCCAGGCTTGTCGCGCAGGCCGTCGGTCAGGGCGGCGATCCACTCGGCCTGGGCCCACCACACCTTGCTGGTGTCGTGGGCGGGCGCGTTGCCGACGCCCCGGTTGTAGATGCCGCCGCGGGCGTGGTCGGTGCCGCACCGCAGGCAATGCTCCAGGTGGGCGTGGAGGTGCGACCACGAGGGCCGGTGCCCCAAGGCTTCCTCCGCTCGGATCATGAGCCATGCGAACTCGACGTTGTGGCCGTAGCTCAGGCCGGCGCTGGCGGGGTCGTTCACGGGCGACCAGTCCGGGTGGAAGTGGAACGCGGATCGCGCGGCGTCGTGCGGATAGAAGCGGCGTTGGTTGATGTGCACGGCCTCCGTGAGGGACGCGCGCACGTCGCGGTCGTGGGTTTCAAGGTAGAGCTCGGTGAAGGCTTCTAGAAGGTGAAGGTGGGTGTTGGCGCTCTTGAGTCCGGCGACCTCGACGATGGCGTCGGGTGCGCGTGGGGGAAGGGGCGTCCAGTCGCGGTTGAAATGTTCCATCCACCCGCCGAAGCGACGGTCGTGGGTCTTGCGTTGGAGCACGCGGTACAACTCGAGGGCCTCGACGAGGGCGGAGCGGTCGCCCGACGCGCGGAACCACTCAACGAGCGCATAGATGGCGAAGGCCTCGCCGTACACGAGCTTGCGGGGGTCGCGGGGCGACCCGTCGGGCTGCACGGCGAAGTAGTACCCGCCGTGGATGGGGTCCCTCATGCGGGAACGCAGGAAGAGGATGCCGTGCTGGGCGGCGTGGAGGCACGCGGAGTTGCCGGGGCACAGCCCGTATCGGTGCGCGAGGGACAATCCCCACACCATCCGTGCCTGGGAGACGATCTGCTTCTCCAAGGGCCGGGAGCGTCCCCGGGCCGCGTCGTCGGACAACGCATAGCCGCCCAGGGGATCCACGGTCCCGATCCAGTAGGGCAGGGTGACCTGGACGAGGTGACGTCGCCACGCGGCGGCCTCGCTGGCGAAGGAGAAGGCGGGCCGGGTGGCGGCGCGGGCTGTGGTCGTGGAGCAAAGCGTAGCCCCGGCGACGGCAAGCGATCCCGCGAAACGACGGCGGGACATCACGGGCGTGTGCATGGTGGGAGGCTTGCATCGGCGCGGCGACGGTGTCGATGCCGGGAAGTTGGGCAGGTCGCCCCGATTTTTGCGGTGACCGGCGTTGGCCGGCCGATGCAAGGTGTCCGCAACTTCACCATGAATGCTGCACCTTGTTTTCCGCGGTTTCCTTCCATGCTGGTTCGCGGGGCGCTGTCTTGGATGGGCACCGCCTTGGTCGTGGCCGCGCTCCGCGCCGAGGTGCGCGTGCCCGAGGGCTTCCAGTCGGAGGTCATCGTGGACGCGTCCGTGTTGAAGGAGCCGATGGACGTCGCATTTGCGCCGGATGGGGCCGCATGGGTCACGGGCCGCGCCGGGGATGTGTGGCGCGTGGAGGTGGGTTCCAAGCAGGCGCACCGCGTGGGCGGCGTGGAGACGGACGTGAGCGGCGACCGCGGGTTGCACGGGATTGCATTTCACCCGGACTTCCCCCGGGTGCCCGAGGTGTTTCTCTCGTATCACCTGAAGGAGGCTCCCGAGGGCAAGTATCGTGCGCGGGTGGCGCGTTGGCGGGTGGGTGGGAAGGGGAGCACCTCCGTGTTGGAGGCCGGGAGCGAGAAGGCGGTGGTGGAATGGGACGGGGACAAGGCCGGGCAACATGTGGGCGGGGCGTTGCTGGTGCATCCCCGCGAGCGCCTGCTGTACGTGACGACCGGCGAGAACAACCAGAACGCCAACCTGAGGAAGTACTGCGACGATCCCGAGAACCGGGCGCAGTCGGCGGGCGATCTGCGCGGCAAGGTGCTGCGGGTGGGATTGGATGGATCCGTCCCCAAGGACAACCCGCACGTGGGCAAGGCGGGCGCGCAACCATTGGTCTTCACGCGGGGGCATCGGCAGGCGTGGTCGTTGTCCTACGACCCGGTGGTCGGAATCCTGGTGGGGGAGAACGGCGGCGACCTGGCGGACGACTACGACGAGGTGAACCGGGTCGCGCCTGGCGCAAACTTCGGATGGCCGCGTGTCTTCGGCGACGGCCTAGAGACGTCGTCGCGCACGAACCGCCTCGAGGGCTTTGATTCGCCGTGGTTTGCCTACAAGCGCAACACGGGCGCGTCCTGCACGGGAGCGTTGATCTATCGCGATGCCACGGCCGGGCGCGGCTTTCCCGAGCGTTACGTGGGCGGGTTGTTCTACGCGGACTTCGCACGCAAGACGGTGCGCTTTGCTCCGGTCAACGCGAAGACTCGCAAGCCGGGCGAGAGCGAGGCCTTCCTCCAATCCACGACGGGGGGGCCGGTGGCCATCGCGCTGGGGCCTGACGGGGCCTTGTACATGCTGACCCACGGGGGTGCGACGAAGGCGTCTGCCGAGGATGGCCTGGTGCGCGTCTCCGCGAGGCGGTGAGGTCGTTGGCGCGGCGTTCGCGCCATGTTTCGTTCCCGGCTGCGGTCACGCTGTGGCCCGGGATGCCCGCTCCCTCATGATCGTCGCCCCTGCGACGAAGTCCGTCCGGCTCAGCGGCGTGGGCCACCGCCGCCGCCGACGACGGTGTCGGCTTTAACTCCGGCGGCCAAGGCGCGCCGGGTGAACGCTTCTGGCGCCTCAACAACGGCTCCCGCCTCGCGCGCCCTGCGGCCCAGGTCTGTGTCGCGCGTGATGACCCACGTGGGCATCGACATGTCGGAGACCCGCAGCATTCCCTCGATGACACGGTCCGCCCGGTTCTCGCCTTGGCCGCCGGTCCATTCGACACGGACGGTTGGGCCGAGGGTTTGATGGGCCGCGCGCGGCCCATCCATGACGAAGCGGATGTCCGCGAGGCGGGCAGCCTTGCCGAGGCTCCGCATCCAAGGTTCCAGCCTGCGAAGGGATTGGGCGAACTGGGCGGGGTCCCGCGAGACGCCCAGCGCGTCGCCGGACTGGCCGATCCAGTTGCAGGCATCGACGAGGATGCGCCCCGGGGCGTGGCCTTTGATCACGTCCGTGAGCTTGACGGCCTTGGGAGCGCTGAGACCGATGTTGGGCTCGTCCAGGACCGACCGGCGTTCGGCGGCGCGCTTGCGGAGCCAATCGCCCGCCTCGGGCGAAAGGAGGCCATGGCCTTCCATCGCGGCGATGCGGGCCTGCAAGGCGGCGAGGGCCTCCACGGCGGGCGCGGTGGCCACCTGGACGGCGAGGTCCTGGATCCATGGTTGCGGCGCGGGCGGCTCGCCCAGGATGGCCCGTCGTTCCACCAACGCGCCATCAAGTTGGCGCAGCGCTTCCTCCAGGTCCGGGCTCCGGTGCAACGCGCACTCCAACGCCAGCCGGACCTCGTCGCGCTGGGCCTCCAGCAAGCGGACCTCGTCGCGCAACCGTGCGACGTTGGCCGCGTGAGGGTCCGAAGCGGACTGCCGGTGCAAGGCGGCGCGGGCGCGTGCCACGACGTGTTCCAGGCTTTGGCTACCGTCCAGGGCCTCGATGGATTCCTCGACGGCAATCGCCCGGGCCATCCACGGCTTCATCCGTTCCAACCGGTCGCAGGCAATGGCCTCCGCGATGCGACGTTCCAAGACCGCCTGCGAACGTTCCATGGCGGCGGCGGCGTCCGCGAGCCGTTGGTTCAGGCCGGCGACCTTCTCGTTCAAGGCCCGGACCTCGTCGCGTCGCGCCGTCCGTTCGCGCGCCAGGTCCTGCTCCGCCTCGCGCACGCGACGCCTCAGTTCCTCGGCCTTTTCAGGCGTGAGCGCGTGGGCCTCGCTCGGTTCGGCCATGGTCGGCAACGCCATCCCCGTGGGCGCGAGGATGTGGATGCGCACGAATGTTTCCCACGCCGCGCGGAAGGGTGCGCCGGAATCGAGCGCGGGCTGTGACATCAAGTCCGGCGTGGCCAGGGCGCTCCACTCCGGCCGGCGGTCCAGCCAGAGGGCGAGGGCCACGGGGCCGGGCCCGGCGGCCGCGCAGAGGGACGGCAACTCGCGGCGAAGGGTTTCAAGGCCCAGCGCGTTGACGACGGGGGCGGTCTCGTTGATGTCGCGCAACACGTCCATGAGGAACCGGGGCAGCCATGCAAACCCCTGCGTCTGGAGGGCAAGGCGTTGCACGATGAGGGAAGGGCGGTGGAAGCCGCCCTTGAAATGTTTGCCGAGGACGCGGAGCACGGAGGTGGGCACCCGCCGGGCCGCTGCCGCGACCTCGGGCCGCAGCCATTCCGGCACGCTGTGGCGCGCCCAGGGGTCGTTGCCGGGGAGGGCGATGGGTTCATGGTTCATGGGATGGCCTGCGGCATGGGGGGAACATGGCGAACACCGACGCGTTCCGATCTATAGTCGGCCCGCTCCCCTTTGGATAGAGACAACCCTCCCTTGCCATAGGCCCTCCGGCGCACGGAACATGCACCCATGCGACGACGCGGCGCTTTGCTCCTGTGGTCCCTCTGGCTTGGCATCGGGGTCGGCGTGGCGTTTGTCGCCATCCCGGCGGTGTTTGCCACGGCGCGTCCGGGGCTGCCGCCGGGCGAGCCGGGCGCGACGGCGCAGGCGATCCTGTGGCGCTACTTTCTCTCCCAGGCGGTGCTGGCGTTGTTGCTCGCGCTTCTTGAGGCTCCCGCGTGGCTGGGCCGTGCCCGCTCCTCGCGTTGGAGGCCCGCCACGTTCGGGCTCCTGCTCGCCTCCTGCCTGGCAAGCCTCCTTTGGCTGCACCCCACGTTGTCCGGGTTGCATCGCGTCCGGCACGACCCGGCGACGGCCCCCACCGAGCGCGAGGCAGCCACGGCACGTTTCAAGCAGCTGCACGGTGCCAGCCAAGGCCTGAACCTCGCGACCTTGATCCTCGTCTTCGCGCATTGGGTGGCGGCGGGGCGTGCTGCGGGCAACCCGATCTCCAAGGAAGCCCAGGGCACCAGCGGCCCGGCCTCCTGACCGTTCTGCGGCTCACGCCATGGATGCCCTCCCGTCGCCGGTCCGAGCCTGGTTCGATGCCACGCATCGGGTTCCGACGCCGGCCCAGGCCGCCGCATGGCCGCTCATCGAGGCGGGGCACCACGTCCTCGTGATTTCCCCCACGGGCACCGGCAAGACCTTGGCCGCCTTCCTGGCGATTCTGGACCACCTGGCGCGCGACCATGCGTCGGGATCGCTCGGCCCGGGGATCCACGCGCTGTACCTGTCCCCGTTGCGTGCGTTGGCCCATGACCTACAAAAAAACCTGCGGGAACCGTTGGCGGGCGCGTTGGGCGAGGCCCCGCCCATCACGGTGGGGCTGCGGACGGGCGACACGCCCCAGAACGAGCGCCAGCGCCAGTTCGACCAACCGCCGCACCTGCTCCTCACCACGCCCGAGAGCCTCGGGCTGATGTTGTCCCAGGAGCGCTGGCTGCCCCACCTCTCGCGGTGCCGATGGGTCGTCGTGGACGAGGTCCATGCCCTCGCGGAAAACAAGCGTGGTTCCGACCTCTCCCTGTCTCTCGAACGCCTCGCTCGAATCTCGACCCACGCACCCGGCGAGGGGCCGCAGCGCATTGGACTGTCCGCCACCGTGGCCCCGGCCCAGGAGGTGGCGTCGTTCCTGGTGGGCGTGGGTCGCGACTGCCGGGTGGTGGAGGCGGAGTCCAGCAAGCGGATCGAGCTGGCGGTGCACAGCCCGTTGGAGCGCGACCCGTATCCGGCGGCGGGATTTATGGGGGCGCGGATGATGGGCGACCTGGCACGGCTTATCGAGGCGCACTGCACGACGCTCGTGTTCACCAACACACGGTCGGGCGCGGAGGCGGCGACGTTCTGGCTTCACCAGGAACGGCCCGGGCTCGCCCGCTTCGTTGAGTGCCACCATGGCTCGCTGGACCGCGACATCCGGCTGGAGGTGGAGGACCGGCTGAAGCGCGGCGAGTTGCGCGCCGTCGTCTGCTCCACCTCGCTGGAGATGGGCATCGACATCGGGTCGGTGGACCTCGTCGTGATGCTGGCGACGCCGAAGGGCGTGAACCGTGCGTTGCAGCGCGCGGGCCGGGCCGGGCACCGGATCGACCGGGTCAGCCGGGGCATCCTGATGGCCACGAACGTGGGCGACCTCGTGGAGTGCTGCGCCACGGCGCGGCTTGCGCGCGCGGGACACCTCGACCCGGTTCGCATCCCGTTGGAGCCCCTCGACGTGCTGGCGCAGCAGCTCGCGGCGATGGGCTGCATCCGGCGATGGACGCGCGAGGAGGCCCACGGCCTCGTGCGCCGTGCGTGGCCCTTCCGCAATCTGGCGCCGGAATCCCTCGACGCCGTCCTGGACTACCTGGCCGGTGGCGGCCGCGCGTTGCGCGCGCAGTACATGGATGTCTTCGGGCGCATTCATTTGGATGACGAGGGCTTCGAGACGCGGGCGGGCGCGACGCGGCGCGACCTGCTCCAAAACATTGGGACCATCCCCACGGAGGGCGTGGTGCGCGTGGTGCATCGCAACCGGCAGCTCGGGACCGTCGAGGAGGGCTTCGCGCGGCGGCTGAGCCCGGGCGACATCTTCTCGTTGGCGGGGCGGCCGCTGCGGCTGGACAAGATGGGGACGATGGAATGCTGGGTGACGCCGGCGGACGGGCAGACGCCCACGGTGCCGCGCTGGGGAGCCAACAAGTTCCCGCTGGCCAACCGGGTCGCCCGCGAGATCCGGGAGTTCCGCCGCGAGCTGCGCGACCGCTTCGAGGCGCGCGCCCCCGCGCCCGAGGTCGTCGATTGGATCGCCGCCCGGCTCGAGTGCGGCCGTGCCAACGCCGCCGTCATCCATCGCGTCCATGCCGCGCAGCACGGGGTCAGCGAGGTTCCCGTGCCCGAGACGCTGCTGGTGGAGGAGTTCGTGGAAACACCGGCGGCACAAGCCCTAAGGACGGCTGGCCCCGCCCCGGCGGCGGCGCGTCCCCTCTGCGCCGCGCCGGCCGAGGCTCCGCCCCGCGACGGCCAACTGGCGATGGCTCCCATCCTCCTCCCGTCCCGCGCCCGGCGGTTTGCGGCGCGCACTTCGGGACGTCCCGCGTCCCCGGGCCAGGACCCGCACGTCCTCGCCGGGCCCCTCGTGCATTACTTCTTCCATTCCTTGATCGGACGCGCCGCCAACGACGCCCTGTCGCGCGTCGTCGGGCTCCGCGCGGGCCGCCTCAAGGGCGGCAACCCCTTCGCGGCTGCGGACGACTACGGCTTCGTCCTCACGGTCGAGCCTTCGCGGAGGCTCTTGTCCGACGAGATCGGCGCGCTGTTGGCCACCGAGGGGTTTGCGGAGGACCTGGGGACCGTCCTGAGGCGTTCGGACCTGTTGAAGTACCACTTTCGGACGGCGGCGCAGACGGGGTTGATGGTGTGGCGCAACCAACTGGGCGCGCAGAAGAACGCGCGGAAGCTGCAATGGAGCTCAGAGGTGATCTTCAACGTCCTCGTCGAGCACGACCCGTCGCACGTGCTGCTGCGGGAGGCGCGACGGGACGCGGGCCACGCCTTCCTGGACGAGACGCGGGCGTTGGCGTTCCTGGAGGACTTCAACCGGCGCGGCCGGCCATTGCGGCTGCGCGAGGTGACGCGGGTGCCGCCCTTGTCCTTCGTGATGTACGCCACCTGCATCCGCGAGGCCCTGCTCGTGGAAGACCCGCGGGAAACCCTCGAGCGCCTCTACCACGAATGGTGGAACGCCTTGAACGGCCCCGGCACGTGAACGGGACCCCCGGGCTTGGGCCGGATCGCGGCCCAAGGGTCACCCCGGCATCGACTCCCTTTGGCGAACGTCGCAACCTAAGTCGTGCGCGTGACTGGTTGCGTCGGTTGGTTCCCTTTGGTGCTTTTGTCGGCCCACCTCGTCCTGTCGGCGGGCCTTCCCGTGGTGGTGATCACCCGCGACGACACGGTCCTCACGCGGTCGTGTCGCGTGGTGTTTCCCCAGGTCGTTGCGGACGCGAACGGCGACGGCGTGCTCCACGTGGGCGCGGGCAACATCACGGTGGAGTTTGAGCCGGGCACGGCGCTGCGCGGCGCGCCGGGGGGCACGGACGGCGACCGGCTCCGGGGCATCGGCCTGCGCATCGACGGCCATGCCAACGTCCGCATCCGCAACGCGCGAATCCATGGGTTCTTCAACGGCGTCGTGGCGACGCGCGCGGACGGGTTGGTGATCGACGGCGGCGACTTCTCGGACAACTACCGCCAGCGGTTGCGTTCCACGCCGGAGGCGGAGGACGGCGCGGACTGGTTGTTTCCGCATCACAACGACGACCGCAAGTGGCGGGACGAGTACGGCGGCGCGGTGTGCATCGAGTCGTCTCGCCGCGTGACGGTGCGCGGCATCCGGGTGCGGCGGACCCAGAACGGCATCTTGCTCGACCGCGTGGACGACTCGTCCGTCCATGACAACGACGCGTCGTTCCTTTCGGGTTGGGGCGTCGCCCTGTGGAGATCCAGCCGCAACATGATTGCCCGCAACGCGCTGGACTTCTGCGTGCGCGGCCATTCGGAGGGCGTGTACAACCGCGGGCAGGACTCGGCGGGCATCCTGTGCTTCGAGCAATGCCACCAGAACGTCTTCGCGGAGAACTCCGCCACCCACGGTGGCGATGGCTTCTTTGGGTTCGCGGGCCAGGACGCCATCGGGGAGCGCTGGATGCAACGGGAGCGCGAGCGTCTGCGCCGTCGCGCCGCGCCGGGCGCGCCGGAGCCGCCCGTGCTGGTCTCGCCCGACGTCGTCCGCGCGCACGCCACGCGGGGTTGCAACTCCAACATCCTGCTCGGGAACGACTTCTCGCACGCGCCCGCCCACGGCGTGGAGATGACGTTCAGCCATGGCAACGTGCTGCTTTCCAACCGCATCGCCGGGAATGGCATTTGCGGGTTCTGGGGCGGGTATTCGACGCGCACGCTGGTCGCCTTCAACGCGTTCACGGACAACGGCGCGCTGGGCTACGGGCTGGAGCGCGGGGCGATCAACATGGAGCACGCGTCCTCCAACGTGGTGGCGAGGAACGCGTTCATCGACAACCGCGTGGGCGTCCACCTGTGGTGGGATGACGACGCCGCGTTGATGCGCCTGCCCGGGGTCATGGCCCATGACGCGGGCGTGTCGGGCAACGTCATCGCCGGGAACTCCTTCGTGTTTTCAACCACGCCCTCGTTTGGCGTGCGTGGACCGAGCGACACGTTGTGGGCGCTCCAGCTCCGGGACGTGCCCGGCGGGCGTCATCTGACGGGCAACGCCTACTTCGACAACCAGGTGAACCTGTCCCATTCCAACGCGGTCGAGCTGTCGGTGCCGCCGGGGACCACCTTGCTGGCGTCGTCACCGATGCCGTCGTTTGCGGATCTTTTTCAATCGCCCGGCATGTCGGCACGGCGACGGGGTGACCTCACGTATCGATCCCGGCTCCTGCCGGTCCCGCGCTTCACGA
Organism: Verrucomicrobiota bacterium; assembly: GCA_046090125.1. Classification (GTDB taxonomy): domain Bacteria; phylum Verrucomicrobiota; class Verrucomicrobiia; order Limisphaerales; family UBA9464; genus UBA6176. The sequence continues at coordinate 2,665 of JBJSZF010000269.1, read as the reverse complement.
TTCCGGGCACGTCGCGGCCCGTGGGTGCCCGGGCGCACCTGCGCGGGCGTCACAGCATCCTTCTCGACGAATGGGGCCCGTGGGATCACGAGTCGCCCTTCGTGATCGCGCGTCCGTCCAACGCCAACGGCCCGGCCTGGGACGTCCACGGCGTGGGCCACGTTCGCGCCCGCGTGCTCCAGTCCGACGCGACGGTCGCCGTCGAGCCGATTCCCGGAATGGAAGGGCAACGGGTCACGCTGCGCACGGCGCCGGGCGTCACCGAGTATGAGGTGGAGGTGGCGGGCGACGGATTCCAGCGGCGCATCGCGGGGACGACGCTGCGTGCCGAGTGGGAGGCCGTGTTCTTCTCTTGGCGCAACGGCCCGGATCCCCGCACCAACCTGGTTGAATGGCGCGCGTTGGCCTCCGGCCCTGGTGCCACGCGTGCCCGGCTGTCATCCCTCAACCTTCCCTACGGCGGACGCGGCCCGCGTGACATGGGATTGTCCGACGAGGTCACGCGTTCCGGGCCTGGCGGGGAGCGGTTCGGGATGGTGGCGACGACGCGCCTTCCCTTGCCGAAGGGTTCGTGGGTGCTGCGCGTGTCGAGCGACGATGGGGTGCGCGTGCGGGTGGATGGGAAGGTGCTTGTGGAGAACTGGACGTGGCACGGGCCGGAGCGAAACGAGGCGACGTTTGAGGCTCCGGGCGGTCGCGACGTCCACATCGAGGTGGAGCACTTCGAGATCGACGGCCACTCGGAGCTGAAGGTCGAGCTGGAGGCGCGCCCCGCGCGGGGCAACGCGCGATGATTGCGTCTTTCGGTGGCGATGGGCACCCGATGACTCTGCGGGAGCATCTCACTCCCCACGGGGTGGTTGTGAGAAGGCTGGGTGCCAAGGATCAGTTTCTTGAGACGCTGGTCAGTTCGGCGTGCGGGAAAAGCTTCTTCCTGTATCCGTTCCTCCAAAAGGTGCCGAGCGTCAGCTACGCCTCGTCCCCGGGCTGCCCGGTGACGCATCGCTGGTCCAGCCGGAACGCCGTCGCCACGTAAACCCAATGCCAGCGGGAGAAGGTCGGATCCGACGCGCGCATCGCCTCGGTCTCGTTCCAATGGTCCCGTTCCCGGATGTTCCATGCGTCGACCTGCAGGACCAACGTGAAGGGCTTCGGATCGACCTCGCCCTGGAGCGGCTTCTGGGTCGTCCAGGCCGCCCGGGCTTGGAGCCCGGGAAGCATCTCGATGGCCCGGTCCCATTGCCGGCGGGCATCCCAGGCCAGGCTGGCGTGATTGAGGCGGATGCCGCAAACCCGCTGCGAAATCTCCTCGGCTGGCTCGGCGGGCATCTTGCTGACCAGCAAGGCGCTGACTTCCCGAAGCAACGGCGATGCGGTGAACCCACCCGACAAGCCCAGCCGGGCGTCGGCCGGATAACAGGAGGCGTCGCACTTCTTGCAGTACCCGCAGGTCCGGGTCACGCACATCGGGCCCGAGATGGTCCGCAACGGCCGGCTCTTCTGACGCCACCGCCCGGTCAACGGCACGTCGCCGCACTTCGGGCACATGGCGGCCACGCGGTCCCCCTGCCTCTGCAAGGCGTCGGCAAGGAGGCGCCTTTCCAGTTCCCGGCAGTGCTGGCGGATGGACTCCTCGGTGAACCCGGCGTCTTGCGCGGGGTTTTCCCGGATCTTCTGCAAGGCCTCCCGCAGGTCCTCCAGCCACCCGCGCAGGTCCTCCGGGTCCAGCCCCACGTCGCCGAGGAGCTCGTGGAGGTTCAGTTGGGGTGCAGAGACGGTGGCGGCAGTCGGGATGGAGGGGGTAGAGGTAGACAACTTGTATGGTGTTTAAAAGCACTCAGCCGGGGCCTTGCCGGCCCCGGCCCTTGGTTTGTCGGACGCGCACCCAGTTGGCGGCCCGATAGCAGGTGCCGCGGAAGCGTCTGTGGTCGACGAATGATTCGAGCAGCTCGATGGGATGGCGGTACTTGCCCTCCCGATCCGCGGCGAGGCGCGCGGCGATGCGGCCGAGCACATGGCTGGCCAGGCGGGGGACGCGAACCCAGGGGAGGATGAGGAAGCGGGTGTTGTTGACGACCCCCGGCAACTCGGCGGCCCGCTGGGCGGGGTCCATCCGATCCACCGGTCCCGCGGGGCGCACTGCCAGGCGGCGGCCCCGAAGACGACGCAGGCCAGCGGGCGGCCCGTGCTGGACGTCACCCAATACTGGAGGTTCTCGCCGAAGCGGGACTGGTAGCCGAGGTAGTGATGCCGATGGAGACAGTCCTCCAACCGGTCTAGCGTCCTCGCGCTGGCCACCAGCAGCCGCTCACGCACCTCCCCAGGCATGCTCCGCTCGTGCGCCTCATCGGCCGGTATCCATTCTGGCAGCATGGCGGTCAGCCGGCGTCCGCACGCGAAGTCCGTCGCCTGCCAGATCGGCCTCAGCCACGGCGTCAGGAGCGCGGCGTTGTAGCGCGCGGGTCGCCCCGTGTTGACGCGCGCCGCCCCATGGGCCTCCTTGGCCGCTGGCGATGGGATCGCCGACTTGCGATGGTATCGGAGCAGTTCCACTGCCTCGTCGATCAGCTTCTTGCGGTGCGGCCGTCCTGCCCCCTTGGTAGCGTCGCCGCAACGTTGCCAGCACCTCCTGTCGCGTTCCTGAGCCCATAGATGTGTCCATCCC
>JBJSZF010000268.1:0-18849 GCA_046090125.1 Verrucomicrobiota bacterium | reverse complement strand
CCCGGCGGTGGTCGCGCGGGCGGTGGCCTGGTGCGCGTTGGCCACGGGGATTGGGGGGTCCATGACCTACGGACAAACCGTGGGCCTGACCCATGACGCGGTGCACGTGGGCCGGTGGGAGGTGCTGGGCTGGGGCCTGTTGGGGCTGGCGATCAAGGGGGGCATCTGGACGGGGTTCGGGGCGACCTTCCTGGGCATGGGGCTGGGAGGCACGCGGTACCGGGCGCGAGAGGTGGCGGTGGCATGGGTGGCGTTGATGGGCCTGTGCGCGCTCGGGATCTGGATCTTCAACGAGCCGTTCGACCCCGCCCGGCGCGTGTTGCCGACGCTCTATTTCTCGGCGGACTGGCGTTGGTTGCCCGAGGCGACGCTGAAGCCGCGCCGGGAAGTGTGGGGCGGGTTGTTGATGGCGTTGGCCGGTTTGCTGGCGTGGGTGGGCTGGTGGAAGCGCGACGGGTTGGGGTGGCGACTGGGGCTGGTGGGGGTGTTGGGCGGGGCGGTGGGTTTTCCCTTGGGCCAATCCATCCAGGCGTTCCATGCGTGGAACGCGCCGTTGTTCTCGGAAGGCCTCGGGGCGCGCGTCGCGGCCGTCACGAACTGGTGGAACTTCATGGAGACGACGTTCGGCGCAACGTGGGGAGGCGCGGTGGGCCTGGGCTTGTGGTGGATGCGCGGGCGGATTTCCGGGGCCAGGCCGGGGGACGAGGTGGCTGCCGACGTCGGCGGGGTCGTGACGGGCGCGGGTTGGCCGACGTGGGCAGAGGTGGCGTGGCTGGGCGTGCACGGGTTCCTGCTGGTGGCGGAGGAGTTCACGGGGGCGCCGTGGGCGGCGCAGGCCTACGACTTTGGCATGTTGATGGTGTGGCTGCCGTTGGTGGCGGTCGCGGGTGGGCGGCGGTGGTCGTGGTGGGTGATGTTCCCGGTGGTGCTGGCTCCGATTGCGGGCAAGACGTTCAAGAACCTCGCGTTGGACGAGGGCGCGTGGAGCGCGATGGCGGGCGCGTGGGTCTTGCTGGTGTCGCCCTGGGTGGCGGCCGTGGCGACGGGCGAGTGGCTGCGGCGCAGGGCACGTGCGCCGGGGGCGAGGGCGGGAACATGGCTGGGGCCGGCGCTGATGTTCACGGCGTGCCTCTACTTTGCGCTCAACTTCGCCTTCTTTCGGTTTCCATGGCCATGGGCGACGTGGACGGCGCGAACCCCCAACGCCCTGGTGTACGTTGCCTGCCTGGCGCTCTTGGCATGGGCGGCGCGCCGCGATCCGGGGCCGCGCCCGACGCGCTGAGCCGAGCAAGCACGACCGACCCAACTGAATCGGCCCCTCATGGGCAGGCCGCACCGAAGAAGTCGGACGCATGGAGGCCCATCCGGCGCCTACTGGGCCGGAACGGCCTTCGGCGCGCCCTCGGCCTTCCACAGGCGATAGCGCACGCCCGCGCCCTCGGGGACGTACACGACAACGGGGAGGCGGCTGTTGTAGCGGAGAAGGTAGGGCTCGCCACCCAGCGTGACGAAACGGTCCGTGGCGGGCGCCTTGGGATCCACAGCCATCCGAGTGCCCGCCAAGGGGCCCAGCGAGCGCACCGTGTACTTTGGGAAGCCCCAGCCTTGGATGGTTTCCTCCTCGATCTTGCCCGCGAAGAAGAAGCGGTTGGCGGGGTCTGTCTTGACGGTCTTGCCAACCAAGATCTCGACCTTGAAGGCGGACTCATCCTTGCGCGCCGGCAGCGACAGCACGTGTCGGGTCATGCCCTTCTCCGGGGCTGGGAAGGCCTTCATGTTGGGGTCTTCCGCATGGAGCAGACCCTGGGCAAGCGCGACAAGGCACGAGATGAACGTGGGGGTGAGCGTCTTCACGCGTCCAACGTGTGCTCGTCTGCCCAACCATTCAACCGCGCGGGGACGCGGCTTGGAATCGGTGCCCCGCGCGGCATCGCCGCTCGCCCCGGGGGGGGAAGGCCGCGCCGGGCCCACGCCCCGCATTCCTGCTGGCAGGGCGTGGGGCCGCCGGTAGCGTCGCCCCGTACGGCCCGCCCGGCCCGTTGCATGTACGCGTTCACGCATCCTTGCCCCAACTGCGGAGCCGCGGTGCCGTTTCCATCGGCCATCGCGGTGTTTGCCGTGTGCGGCTTTTGCCGGTCGTCGGTCGTGCGGCGCGACGCCCAGGTGGAGGCCATGGGGCAGCAGGCCCAGCTTCCGCCCGACATCTCGCCGTTGCAGTTGGGCACCCAGGGAACGTGGAACGGCAAGGCCTTCACCCTCATTGGGCGCGTGCGGATGGGCTACCGGGAAGGCACATGGAACGAGTGGTGCGCCGACTTCGGGGACGGCACCTGGGGTTGGATCGCCGAGGCCCAGGGCTTCTACATGGCGAGCCTGGAGGTGGCGCCGCCCGACGACCTGCCGGGCGTCGCCGAATGGCGGGAACGCACGGATCGCGCGGCCGGCACGGAGGGCTGGACCTTGCTGGACGCCCGCCTGATGCGCGGGCGCGAGACATTGGCCGTCGGGGCGGTCGTCCAAGTGGCCGGCGTCGAGTACACCGTCCGTGACACCAAGCAAACCGAGGTCCTCGGCTCCGAGGGTTCCCTGCCCTTCGCCGCCGTCCCCGGTCGGGCCGTGATCAGCGGCGACCTCGGCGCACCCGGCCGGCGCTTCGCCAACGTCGAGTACGCGGAGGACGGCATCCGCGTGTTCGTCGGGAACACGTGCACGTTCCGCGAGCTGGGCCTTTCCAACCTGCGCCCGTTGCCGGGCTGGACGACGGAGGCGGCCGATGGGGGCCCGGCGGGCGTGGGTGCTTTGAACTGCCCGTCGTGCGGCGCGGCGATGACGTTGCGTGCGGCAGGCCAGACGATGGCGGCGGCCTGCGGCGCGTGCGGCTCCATCGTGGACACGAGCCACCCGGACGTGCGCCTCGTGGGAACCGCCGCCGCGCGGCAAACCAACGTCGTGCCCGTCATCCCGCTGGGCCGGCGCGGGGCGTTTCGCGGCGTGTCCTGGGAATGCATCGGGTTCCTGCGCCGTCGCGACGACGAGGGCTACTCCTGGGACGAGTACCTGTTGTTCAACCCGTTCGAGGGCTTTCGTTGGCTGGTGACCTACGACGGGCACTGGTCCTGGGTGGAGATGCTGCCGGAGGTTCCACGCCGTTCGGGCGGCGACGTCGTCGTGGACGGCGTGCCCCACCGGTTGTTTGCACGCGGCATCGCCCGCGTGGCCTACGTGATCGGCGAGTTCTACTGGCAGGTGCGCCACGGGGAGACGGCCACGACGGAGGACCACGTCGCGCCGCCATCGGTGGTGTCGCGGGAGACGTTCGGGTCGTTGTCGGAGGAGACATGGTCCCGGGGCGAGTACGTGCCGGGCGCGGAGGTCCATGCGGCGTTCGTGCCGGAGCGGGAGCCGCGCGTCCCGTCGGGCGTGTACCTCAACCAGCCGAACCCGCACCGTGACAAGGGCCGCACGTTGCGTTGGTTGTTCCCGGCGTTGGCGGGCGGGACGTTGGTGTTCGCGTTGATGGCGGCAGCGGGCAAGGACGACGAGCTGGCCTGGCGGGGCACCTTCCAGCCCAAGGAGGCCGGAACGAACGGCGCCATCGTCACCGCCCCCTTCGAGCTCAAGGGCACGCGCCGTCAGGCGGTCGAGGTGGAGCTGGAGTCGAACGTGTCCAATGGCTGGCTGGAGGTGGAGGCCGACCTCGTCAACGTGGCAACGGGCCAGGTGGAACGGGAGTTCGCCGTGGGCGTCGATTCCTACAGCGGTTGGGAGGACGGCGAGTTCTGGCGGGAGGGCGAGACGCGGCGCTCCGTGGTGCTGGGTGCGGTGCCGCCGGGCACGTATCGGCTCGTGCTGGAGCCCTCGGCGGAGCCCCTGGCCCCCGACCAGGCCATGGAGCTGCGCGTGCGGCGGGACGTGATGATCTGGTCGAACGTGTGGCTGGCGATGGCCGGGCTGCTCGCGTATCCCGCGTACCGTTGGGTGCGCGAGGCGTCCTTCGAGCACGCGCGTTGGTCCTTGAGTGAGTTCTTGCCCACGGGCGGCAACAAGCCCGACGCCGCCGAGCCCGACGGCGGCGACGACGCGTTGTCGTCGCTGGACTGATGATCCCGGCGCGATCGAAACGAAACGACCAGCCCAAGGACCCACGACTTCCCCCGATGAAACCAAAGACGCCCTTGTATCTCGTGTACGGGCTCGCGTTGTGCGCCTGGGTGGCGGCGGCGAGCCGGTACGGACTCAGCCCGCTGGCCTTTGGCGGGCCCACCAGCCTCCGGGCGTTCACCCCGGGGCTCCAACACAAGTAAGCCATGAACAACCTCGAAGCCTCGCGCATCTTCGGGCTGGCGGCCGCCAGCGTCCTCTACTCCGTCGTCGGACTGGGCACGTTCCTCGTCTGCTTCTGGATCGTGGACAAGCTCACGCCCGGCGACCTGTGGAAGGAGATCGTCGAGAAGCGGAACACGGCGGTGGCGATCTTCTTCGGGTTCCTCGCCCTGGGGATGAGCCTGATCATCGCCGCGTGCCTGCACGGCTGACCCGCCCGGGCCGCCCATGAACCCATGAACCCATGAACGAGCGCGCGTCGCGCCTGTTGCTCCTTGGGAGCGTCTTCGTCATCGCCACCTGCGGCCTCATCTACGAGCTCGTCGCAGGCACGCTGGCGTCGTACCTGCTCGGCGACTCCGTCACCCAGTTCTCCACCGTCATCGGCGTGTACCTCTTCGCCATGGGCGTGGGCTCGTGGCTCTCGGGCTTCGTCCGGCGCGGCGAGGCGCGGTTGTTCGTGCAGGTGCAGCTCCTCGTCGGGCTGGTGGGCGGCGGGTCGGCCGCCCTGCTCTTCGTGCTGTTCCCGCACGTGGACGCGTTCCGGCCCGTGCTGTACGGGCTGATCCTCTTGGTGGGCACGCTCGTGGGGCTCGAAATCCCCCTGCTCCTGCGCATCCTCAAGGACCGCCTGTCCTTCAACGACCTCGTGGCGAAGGTCTTCACCTTCGACTACGTGGGCGCGCTGCTGGCGTCGTTGCTGTTCCCGCTCGTGCTGGTCCCGCGCCTTGGCCTGATCCGGGCGTCATGCCTGTTTGGCATGCTCAACGTGCTCGTGGCGCTCCTGAGCGCGCGCGTGCTCCGGCTCGAAGGGCCGTGGGCCGCCGCCACGCGCTGGGCCGGCGTGGGCCTCCTCGCCTTGCTGGGCTCCGGCATCGCCGCCTCCTCCCGCATCCTCGAATGGTCCGAGGCGCAGATGTACGCGGACCCGGTCCTCCACGCCGCCTCCACGCCCTACCAACGCATCGTCCTCACGCGCGGAGCGGGCGACCTGCGACTCCACCTCAACGGCAACCTCCAGTTCAGCTCGCGCGACGAATACCGCTACCACGAGGCCCTCGTGCACCCCGGCCTTTCGCGCACCACGAACGCCCGGCGCGTCCTCGTCCTCGGCGGCGGCGACGGCCTCGCCATCCGCGAGGTCCTGCGCCATCCCAACGTCGGGTCCGTCACGCTCGTCGATCTCGACCCCGCCATCACCCGGTTGTTTGGGTCGCAGCCGATGCTCAAGGCCCTGAATGCCGACGCCCTCGGCTCGCCGAAGGTCACGGTCGTCAACGACGACGCGTTCGCGTGGCTGGAGCAGCCGCGCGACCCGTTCGACTTCGTCGTCGTGGACTTCCCGGACCCTTCGAGCTTCAGCCTGGGGAAGCTCTACACCACGACGTTTTACCGGCGGCTCGCACGGGTGCTCGCGCCCGGCGGCGCGTTCGTCGTCCAGTGCACCTCCCCGTGGGCCGCGCGCCGCGCCTTCTGGTGCGTGGACGCCACGCTGCAAGCGGCGGGCTTCCATACCGAGCCCTACCACGCCTACGTCCCCAGCTTCGGCGAATGGGGCTTCATCCTCGCGTCCGCACAACCGCTCGAAGCCGCCCCGCGCCTCCCCGAGGGCCTCCGCTTCGTCACGGCCGACACGATGCGGTCCATGCGCGACTTCCCGCCCGACATGGCCCGCGTGGCCACCGAGCCCAACCAACTCAACAACCAGGCGCTCGTGCGGTACTTCGAGGAGGACTGGGCCCGCGCCACGGCGCATGGAACCCCATGAAGGCGCGCCCCGCTTCCGTCGCGGACGCATCGCCCCGCCGACGCCCCAGCCTCTCCCGGCGGACCTTCCTGGCGGCCGGGCTCGGCGCGGGCGCCGGCGCGTTTTCCGTTGGTTGCGCCGCCACCCCGCGCATCGAGGGAAGCCTGACCCGCCCCGGCATGGACGAAGGCCACCGCTGGCGCGACGGGCATCGGCCCATGCCCGACTCGTTCGAGGACGCCGACGTCGTGGTGGTGGGCGGCGGCGTTTCGGGGTTGGTGGCCGCTCAGACCCTTTGCCGGGAACCACGCCTAAAGGTCCGCCTCCTAGAGCTGGCCGACGATGTCGGCGGCAACTCTTCCGGCGGAGTCCTCCGCGGCATCCCCCATCCGTGGGGCGCGCACTACCTGCCGATTCCCGCCGCCGACGCCCACGACCTCCTCGCCCTGCTGCGCGAGCTTGGCGTGGTCACCGGCGCGGATGCGGCCGGACGCCCCGTGTATCGCGAGGAGTTCCTGTGCCATGACCCGGAGGAACGCCTGTTCCTGCACGGGCGTTGGCAGGACGGCCTCGTGCCCCAACTGGGGCTCTCCACCGCCGAGCGCGCCGAGGTCCGCCTCTTTCTCGAACGCATGGCCGCCCTGCGCGACGCGCGCGGGTCGGACGGACGCCGGGCCTTCGCCATCCCCCTGGAATCCAGCAGCCACGACGCCCGTTGGCGCGACCTCGACCGCGAGACCTTCGCCTCATGGCTCGACCGCGAGGGGTTCCGCTCCGCGCCCTTGCGTTGGTACCTCGACTATGGGTGCCGCGACGACTTCGGGATGGGCGCGGCCCGGGTCAGCGCCTGGGCCGGGCTGCACTACTTCGCGTCGCGCGACGGGGTGGCGGCCAACGCGCCGTCGCATTCGGTGCTGACGTGGCCGGAAGGGAACGCGTGGCTGGTCGCACGCCTGCGCGAGCCCGTTGCCCGGGCGGGCGCGCTGCGCACCGGCGTGATGGCTACGCGCATCGAGGACGATGGCGACGCCCTCCTCGTGGGGGCATGGGACACGGCCCAAGGGCGTGCCGTGGGATGGCGCGCGCGGCACGTCGTGCTGGCAGTGCCGACGTTCGTCGCGGCCCGCCTGGTGGCCGGGAACGCGTGGTCGCCGCCCCCGGGCGTCCCCCATGCGCCTTGGCTGGTGGCCAACCTGTGGCTCGAACGCGCGCCATCGGGCCGGGGCGCTCCGTTGTCATGGGACAACGTCTGGATGGAAGGCGATGGCCTGGGCTACGTGGTCGCCAACCATCAATCCCTGCGGCGCTCGCACGACGGCGTCGTCCTGACGTACTACCGCCCGCTCGACCATGCGGAGCCCGCCGAGGCACGGCGCGAGGCCGCCTCGTGGCGATGGGAGGACGCCCGGGACCGGGTCCTCGAAGACATGGCACGCCCGCATCCGGAGATTGCACGCATCACGCGTCGCATGGACGTGCGCGTGTGGGGCCATGGCATGGTGACGCCGACGCCCGGGGTCCTCTGGGGCGGCGGCCGAAGCCTCGCAGGACACGCGGGCGGCCGCCTGTGGCCTGCCCACACGGACAACGGGGGCATCTCGATCTTCGAGGAGGCCCATGCCCAGGGCCTGCGCGCGGCACGGGGCATCCTCCAGTCCCTCGCCACCTCATGAAGCCCCACACCCTCGGCTGGCACGCACTCATGGAACTGAGCGACTGCGACCCGGACCGCCTTCGTAGCGTCCGCGGCATCCGGGCGGCCATGCGCGAGGCTGCGCGGCTGGCGGGCGGGACGGTGGTTCGCTCCGTGTTTCATGCGTTCAGCCCATGGGGCGTGAGCGGCGTCGTGGTGATCGCGGAGTCGCACCTGACCATCCACACGTGGCCGGAGCACGGCTACGCCGCCGTGGACGTGTTCTCATGCAGCCCGCGCCTCGATGCGGGGGCCGTGCGCCGGCACCTTCGCACATCGCTGGGCGCACGCCGCGTCACCATGAAGCGCCTTCGACGCGGTCCCGCGTCTCGGCGGGCCGACGCCAGGCAGGCCAAGAACCCAGGCCCCGGGGCATGAGGGGGTGGAACCGTTCCCGTGCTCCCCGCCCCCCCGCCCCCCCGCCCCTCGCTCCTCGCTCCCCGCTCCCCACCGCCCCGACTTCATCCTTGCGGCAGTTGGAGGCGGCGGCACCCTCCCGGCCGTTTCGTTATGCAGTACCACATTGCACGTCGCGCCGCGTCCCTGTCGCCCTCCCTCACCCTGGCCATTGATAGCAAGGCCAAGCAAATGAAGGCCGAGGGCCACGACGTGGTCGGGTTCGGGGCCGGCGAGCCGGACTTCGACACGCCGCAGCACATCAAGGACGCGGCGGCGGCCGCGTTGGCCTCCGGCTTCACCAAGTACACGCCCTCCAGCGGCATCCCCGAGCTGCGGCAGGCCATCGCCGACAAGTTCCAGCGCGAGAACGGCCTCTCGTACAAGCCCTCGCAGGTCATCGTGTCGTGCGGCGGCAAGCATTCCTGCTTCAACGTGATCCTCGCCACCTGTCAGGAGGGCGACGAGGTCATCATCCCCGCGCCGTACTGGCTGTCGTACCCCGAGATGGCCAAGCTGGCGGGTGCAACCCCGGTGATCCTGGAGACGTCGGACCAGACCGAGTTCAAGGTGACGCCGGACCAATTGCGCGCGGCCATCACGCCCCGGACCAGGCTCTTCATCCTCAACACCCCCTCCAACCCCACCGGCACCGTGTACACGCCGGACGAGGTCCGCGCCCTGGGCGACGTGTGCGTGGAGAAGGGCGTGCTGATCATGAGCGACGAGATCTACGAGCACCTCCTCTACGACGGTGCCGTGCATCGCTCCGTTGCGTCGTTCTCCCCCGCCCACAAGGACCACACCATCATCGTCCACGGCTTCGCCAAGGCATGGTCCATGACCGGGTGGCGCCTCGGCTTCCTCGCCGCGCCCGAGCCCATCGCCAAGGCCATCGACGCCCTCCAGTCGCACAGCACGTCCAACCCCACCAGCTTCGCGCAGAAGGGCGCCGTGGCGGCGTTGAACGGGCCGCAGGACCACCTGCCGCGCTGGCTGGCCGAGTATGCGCGGCGCCGCACCGAGGCCTGGCAACGCCTCAACGCCATGCCCGGCGTCACCTGCGTCAACAGCAAGGGCGCCTTCTACCTCTTCCCCAACATCCGCGGCACCGGCCTCCGCTCGTCCGAGTTCTGCGCCCGCCTCCTCGAAAGCGAGAAGGTCGCCGCCGTCCCCGGCATTGCCTTCGGCGCGGACGACTACATCCGGCTCTCCTACGCCACGAGCCTGGAGAACATCGTGAAGGGCCTGGAGCGCATGGACCGGTTCGTGCGGTCCCTGCGTTCCTGAACGCCGCCCCGCACCCGCCGCGCCGTGCCGCGCCTGGACCAAGTGGTGGTGGACCGCGGGCTTCTGCCCACCCGAAGCAAGGCGCAGGCCGCCATCCTCGCCGGCCAGGTGCGCGTCAACGGCCACCCCGCCAGCAAGCCGGGCGAGAATGTCCCCGCAGACGCCCTCGTCGAGCTGGCCGCGCGCGACCGCTACGTCTCGCGCGGCGGCCACAAGCTGGAGCGCGGCCTCCAGCACTTTGCCGTGGACGTCGCCGGGGCGCGCGCCATCGACGTGGGAGCCTCCACGGGCGGGTTCACCGACTGCCTGTTGCAACACGGAGCGGCGCGGGTGCACGCCGTGGACGTGGGACACGGGCAGCTTGCCTGGACCCTGCGCAACGACCCCCGGGTCGTCGTCATGGAACGCGTCAATGCGCGCGCCCTGTCGCCGGCGTCCTTCGCGACGGGCGAGCTGCCGCTCGACGTCGCCGTCGTGGATTGCTCGTTCATCAGCCTGCGCAAGGTCCTGCCCGTGCTGCCGCCCCTGCTCCGGCCCGGGGCCGCCATCCTCGCCCTCGTGAAGCCGCAGTTCGAGGCCGGGCGCGAGGAGGCCGACCGCGGAGCCGGCGTGATCACCGACCCGGCGGTGCACCAGCGCGTCCTGGCCGAGCTGGAGGCGTTCGCCGCCGCCGCACCGCTCGGGCTCGCATGGCTGGGGGCCGTGGAATCGCCCTTGCTTGGACCCGCCGGGAACCGGGAGTTTGTGGCGCACCTACGAAGAACCCCATGAACAAGTCCCTGCCCCCGCTCCGGCGCTTCGGACTCGTCGCCAACCCGGAGAAGCCGCGCACGGCCGCCTTGGTCCGGCGCGCGGCCTCGATCCTTTCGCGGCGCGGCCATCCGGTCGTCATGGACGCCGACACCGCGCGCCGTGCCGGCCCGGGCTCGGGAAAGCGCTCCCGCGCCGTGCCCCTGGAGGCGATGGCGTCGGAGGTCGATGCAATCCTCGTGTTTGGGGGCGACGGCACGATGTTGCGCGTGGCGCGGGTGGTGGCGGGCCGGGGCGTGGCCATCCTGGGGATCAACGTGGGGCACCTGGGCTTCCTCACGTCCGTGGCGCCCTCGCAGCTGGAGGGGACGCTGGACTTGCTGGAACAGGGCCGGTTCGGGATCGACGAGCGCGCGCTGCTGGAGGCGACGGTCCAGCGGGCCTCGCACGTGTCCGTGGAGACGGCCCTGAACGACCTCGTCCTGAGCCGCGGCGCGGCCTCGCGGCTCATCGAGCTGGAGGTGTCCGTGAACGACGAGTTGGTCACCCGCTACCGGTGCGACGGCCTGATCGTCTCGTCGCCCACGGGCTCGACGGCGTACTCGTTGTCGGCGGGCGGCTCCGTGGTGAGCCCGGACGCCGAGGTGCTCGTGCTGACCCCGATCTGCCCGCACACGTTGTCGATCCGGCCCATCGTGGTGAGCCTGGCCTCGACGGTCCGTGTCCGGCTGTGCCGGGTGCACGGGGACGTTTCGTTGGCGGCCGACGGCCAGGTGCAGAGCGCGCTGGGATCCGGCGACACCGTCGAGGTCCGCCGCTCCCGCCGCACGGTCCGCCTCGTCCGCCCCGAGGGCGCCAGCTTCTTCGCCACCCTCCGCACCAAGTTCGGATGGAGCGGCGGGAAGGTGTGACCCGGGAGGCTGCCGTGGGTCCTGCTGAAGGCCAGGTGGGGCCGCGCGCCCTCCGGCAAGCCCCACGGCTGTTTCCACGCTGGCTCTCCCCTGATCGCGCGATCGCCCTCGGCGCCACGGGCTGCCGGGCAGGGGAAGTGACGGGCTACACGCACCTACCCGTCTGCGGCATTCCCTGTGCGTAGGGCCTGCAACCGAAGCTGCAGGAGGTGCATTTTGGCAGCCGGCGCATCTGGCAAGCCTTCCTCCAGATGGGCCGGCAGCCCAATGAACCTTAAGGGCCCGGCATCAAAGCGCTCACGGCCACGGTACCGCGCATACTGCATGAAGAGCCCGCAGACCCGGGATCCCTTCGAGGAGACGCCCCAGACGGGCTGCCGCTCCGCCTGGCCGTTGGAGACGCGAACCAGGACGATGTCGCCTTTGCGGAACAGGCGATGATCCAGGACGATGATGCCATAGAACCAGCCCGAGTTGAACATCGGGGTATAACCGCCTCGCCGCCATGCCCCGAGCACGAACGACAAGGTTAAGTCGAGCTGCCGCTCCGGCGTCAGATACGTCTTTCTGCGCATTCCCCGTCGCCCAATATCCCCCAAAAGAGACGCCCGGAGGCGAGGCAAAGTCCCTCCTTGGACGCCCCATCCGCGCCCTGCGAGCACCCACCATGGCCGCATCGACGGATGCATGGAGCAGGGCGGGCAAGGCGGCCTTGGACGCCAGGACCCGGTTGGTCCCGCCCATTTCCCCATCAATGCTCGTGCCCGTCCAACGCCCCGAGCACGGCGGGAACATCCGGCACGACGGTCCATAGGTGCCGGTGTGCGGGCTCCATGAAGCCCTCGGCGATGCAGCGGTCGAGCCACGCAACGAGCGGATCCCAGAAGCCGTCCTGGTTGAGGAGGATCACGTGGCCATGAAAGAGGCCCAGGCGCTTCAGCGTGAGAACCTCGGCCACCTCCTCCAGCGTGCCGCACCCGCCCGGCAAGGTCACCACCGCGTCCGTGCCCCGGAGCATCTCGCGCTGGCGCTCGGAGAGGTCCTCGGTCCAAACCCAATTCGTGACGCCCGGGTGCGCCCATTCCCGCTCGCGCATGAAGACGGGCATGATGCCGACGACAAGGCCGCCGGCGTCGAGGGCGCCGTCGGCAAGCGCTCCCATGCAGCCATGGGAACCGCCGCCAAAAACGACGGTGGCGCCGGATGCGGCGAGGCGGCGGCCGAGTTCCCGGGCGGCGTGCGTGTAGCGCACGGGGATGCGGCCGCTGGATGCGGCGAAGACGCAGACGCGGCGGCGGACGGGCGCGGGCACGGGCGCGTCGCCGTGGCGTGGGGCCGCCGGTTGGGAAGGCGTTGGGTTCATGCGGCGCGCGGCGCGTTGCGTTGCTCGATTTGGCGGATGGCCCACGTGGCGTGCTCCGCGACGAGGGGCTCGGCGTCGCAGGCGGCGCGTTGGAGGGCGGGAAGATCTTCAGGGGTGCCCGTGTTGCCGAGGGCGACGGCAACGTTGCGGAGCAGGCCGCGGCGCTTGGTGCGAAGGATCGGGGTGTCGCGGAAGAGCGCCTGGAAGGCGGGCTCGTCGAGCGCGAGCCAATCCGCCAGCCGGGGAAAGGCGAGGTCGGGCCGATGCAGCGGCGCGAGGAGCCGGGCCTCGGCGGCGAATCGGTTCCATGGGCAGGCGGCGAGGCAGTCGTCGCATCCGAAGATGCGGTTGCCGACCAGGGGGCGCAGGGGTTCGGGAATCGGCCCCTTCAGCTCGATGGTGAGGTACGAGATGCAACGGCGGGCATCGAGGGTGAAGGGCGCGGGCAACGCGCCGGTGGGACAGGCGGTCATGCAACGGGTGCAACGACCGCAGCGGTTGGGCTCGGGCGGGTCGGGTGGAAGGCGGGCTTGGGTCAGGATTTCGCCGAGGAGGAACCAGTTGCCGAGGGAACGGGAGACGACGCCGGTGTGCTTCCCGACGAAGCCGATGCCGGCCCGCTGGGCGAGGTCGCGCTCGAGGATGGGGCCGGTGTCCACGTACCACAGGGAACGGGAGGCGGGCCGTGCCTCGCGGTCGAGCCATGCCGTGAGCTCGGCGAGTCGGGGGCCCAAGACGTCGTGATAGTCCGTGCCGCGGGCATAGCGGGCGACGACGCCGGTTCCCGGCTCGCGGGATGAAGGCGGGCCGGCCTCGTGGGCGGCGGCGACGACGACGATGGATTGGACGCCGGGAAGGACGAGGTCGGGGTTGCAACGCTTGGGGGCATTGCGGGCGAGCCATGCCATGTCGGCGTTGCGTCCCTCGGCGAGGGCTTCCAGAAGCCGGGGCGCGGAGGCGGGCGGGTCGGACGAGGTGATGCGGCAGGCGTGGAATCCGAGGCGGCCGGCCTTGGCGCGGAGACGCTCGTGCAACGGCGGCTCAGGCGTCGGCGACACCATGGCGGAAGGCGTTGGCGATGTGCCGGGCGGTCTCGGCCGGGGAGCGGAAATCGACGCCCAAGATGACGTGGGCTCCCTTGTAGGCGGGGGTGCGGAGGGCCAGCAGCTCGCGGATGCGGGCCAGCGGATCCTCCGTTTGGAGGAGGGGCCGATGATGCTGGCTGCGGACCCGGGCGTGGATGACCTCGGGGGAGGCCCAGAGACAGACGACGAGGGCGTGGCGACGCAGGGAGGCAAGGTTGTCCGGGTTGACGGGGAGGCCTCCGCCGGTGGCGATGACCTTGCCGTGGGCGGATTCCAGCTCCGTGCACAGGTTGGACTCAAGCTGGCGGAAGAAGGGCTCGCCCTCGGTCGCGAAGATGTCGGCGATGCGGCGCCCCTGGCGTTGCTCGATGACCTTGTCGGTGTCGAGGAAGTCGAACCCGAGGACCTGGGCAAGGATGGCCCCGACGGTGGTCTTGCCGACGCCCATGAAGCCGATGAGGGCCACGTTGCGATGGGGGCCTTCGGGAAGAGGAGGCTGCGGCGCGGTGGGGGCGTCCGGGCTCATGTCACGTGGCGGGCACGAAGCGCTGGAGGAGGAGCGACGCAGCAAAGCAGGCCAGGAAGGCGAGGTATTGCGTGGCGTTCGTCGCGGCGGCGAGAAGGTCCACGAGGCAAATGCCGGCGAGGAGACCGGACACGGCCCGGCCGAGGTTGCGGTGCTCTCGCGAGAAGACATGGAGCAGGCACCTGGCCGTCCAGGCGACAAGGACGGAAGTCCATAGGAGGCCGGCCACACGATGGGAGCCATCCTGGACAATCATGGCGAGGACCACGGGGAGGGCGAGCGCGGCAAGGGGCCATGCGGCCATGGGGCCCTTCACGGCCTCGCGCCGGGCAATGTAGGAGAGGCCGATGATCCATCCGGCGAGCGCAAGGGAAGCCCAGAGGGCGATGCCCGTGACCCCGTCGGTCCCGATGGAGGAGGCGGCGAGGAGGAGCAGAAGGCGGCAGGACGCCATGATCACGGGGGAGAAGGCGACGGCCTTGTGCACGGCGTCGTACAGGACGACGGCCCCGGCCAGCAGCAGCGCGAGCACGGCGGTGGACCAACCCATGCAGGCCATCGCCAGGGTGCCCAACAGCAAGAGGCCGCCCCCGAGCTGCCACACGAGGGCCTCGCGGATGGCCCCGGACGGGATGGGACGCTCGCGACGATGCTGGCGGTCGAAGGCGGCGTCGAAGGCGTCGTTGAGGTACATTCCGCCGACGTAGAGGGCGCTGGCGGCCAGGGCGAAGGCGAGGAGACGCCCGGCGGATCCGCCGCCGCCGAGGATCCATCCGCACAAGGCGTTGCTCCAGACCGTGGGCAGGTTCGAGACCCGCCCCAGGACCAGCAACGTGCGCCATGCAGGCCTTGAAGATGGCTCCATGTGCGCGGCAGGCTCCGGCTTTTGCGACGTGGATTCAAGGCCACGAGCGGGCTTGCTGGAAACGCGAATCAGGTCCAACGATGCCGGGGCCGGGTCGGGAAGGCCTGCCCCTGCTGGAGCGAAAAACCATGGTACGACTCAAGGAGATCGCGGAGGCGGCAGGCGTCTCCATCATGACCGTGTCCAAGGCGCTCCGGGACCGCGGGGACGTGGCGGCGGCGACCAAGGCGCGCATCCGGGCGTTGGCCGACCGCATGGGATACGTCCCCAACCTCCATGCGACGGGGTTGCGGAGCCGGACGACGCGGCTGTTTGGGCTGGTGATCCCCGCGACGACGGACCCCGTGTACGCGCGGGTACAACTGGCCATCGAGCAGAACGCGGCCGAGCAAGGCTACGACCTCCTGTTCGCGCAGTCCCTGGGCAACCCGGAACGGGAGGAGTCCGCGCTGCGCCGGTTCCTCGCACGGGGCGTGGACGGCATCTTCTTGTCGCCCGTGCATTGCCTGCCCAGGCCCACGCCGGTCCTCGACGAGATCCGGCGACGCGGCCTGCCGCTGGTCGTGCTGGGGCATCGGCCCACGTCCTGCGAGGGATGCGTCAACGTCGAGACCGACGACCTCGCGGCGTCGGCATCGGCGACGCGGCTGCTCCTGGAGCTGGGGCATCGGCGGATTGCGTTCCTGGCAGGCGCGCAGGTTTCGCCGTCGGCGCAGGAACGGCTGCACGGGTATCGGAAGGCGTTGCGCGAGGCGGGGATCGAGCCGGACGACCAGCTCGTGTTCAACGCGGGCGCCACCATCGAGGAGGGCACGCACGCCGCGTTGCAATGGATGCAGGAGAAGTCGCGCGCAACGGCCATCCAAGCGGTCAACGACCTGGTCGCCATCGGCGCGGCCGAGGCGCTCCTCGGCCAGGGCTTTCGCATCCCCAAGGACGTCTCGCTCGTGGGCTTCGGCAACATCCTGACGTCGGAGCACTTTCGCGTGCCCCTGACGACCATCCGCCAGCCCAAGCTACGCCTGGGCGCCCTCGCCATGGATCTCATGCTTGCATGGCTCAAGGACGGGCGGCCCGCGTCGCGCCGCATCCCCGCCGAGCTCGTCGTGCGCGCCAGCACCGGCAAGCCGCCCGAGGAGTAGGGCCCGGGGCGTGCGGGGCCGGTGGGCCGTCGCACTCCGGAGGCTTTCCATGGCGGCGCGAAGCAGGGAGCCTGCGGCCATGGACGCGAACGCGGCGGCCGGAGCAACAGGTGGCCCGGCCATGGAACGTCGGCTGGGGCTGCTCCCCGCGACGGCGTTGAACATGGCCAACATGCTGGGGGCCGGCCCGTTCATCACGTTGTCCACGTTGATGAGCGCGCTGGGCGGGCCGCAGTCGATGCTGGGCTGGCTCGTGGCGCTCTTGATCGCGTTGCCCGACGGGATGATCTGGGCGGAGCTCGGGGCGTCGATGCCGGGGTCCGGGGGGACGTTCCGCTACCTGACGGAGGGGTTTGGCCCGAGGCGATGGGGGCGCCTGATGGGGTTCCTGTTCCTGGTCCAACTGCTCGTGAGCGGGCCGCTGGAGATTGCGTCGGGCTACATCGGGTTCCTGCGATACCTGGACTACCTGTGGCCGGGGGTGATCCCCGATGGGTTGCCGACGTGGCGCGGCGGGCTGGTGGTGGCGGCGCTGGGGCTGGGGGTGATCGCGTTGCTGTACCGGCGGACCTCGGGCGTGGGCCGCCTCATGGTGGTGCTGTGGGCGGGGGTGTTGCTGACGGTGCTGGGCGTGTTGGTGACGGGCGCCATGCACTTTGACCCGAGGGTGGCCTTCGACGTCCCGCCGGACGCGTGGCGCTTCAACTGGGGCTTCGCCATGGGGCTGGGCGCGGCCGCGCGGACGGGGTTGTACGACTTCCTGGGCTACTACGACGTGTGCTACCTGGGCGACGAGGTGCGGGACCCAGGCCGCACGATCCCGCGGTCGGTGCTGACGAGCCTGGTGGTGGTGGCGCTGCTGTACGTGGGGGTGAACCTCGCGGTGATGGGGACGGTGCCGTGGCGGACGGTGGTGCCGGAGTCCGAGCATCCGGAGGCGTTGTACGTGGTCTCGACGTTCATGGAGCGGGCGCATGGCCCGGCGGTGGCGCGGTGGTTCACGGTGATGGTGCTGTGGACGTGCGTGGGCTCGTGCTTCGCGTTGCTGCTGGGGTACTCGCGCATCCCGTTCGCGGCGGCGCGCGAGGGCGCGTTCCTTGGGGTGTTTGGAAGGCTGCACCCGACGCGGCACTTCCCGCACGTGTCGTTGCTGGCGATTGGGCTGCTGGCGATCGGCGGGGCGTTCCTGCGGTTCGGGGTGGTGTTGGACACGTTGATCGCGCTGCGGATCGTGGTGCAGTTCGTGGGCCAGATCGGGGCCTTGATCCTCCTGCGGCGGCAACGGCCCGACATGCCGCGGCCCTATCGGGTGTGGCTGTATCCGGTGCCCCTGCTGGTGGCGGGCGCGGGCTGGTTCTTTGTGTTCGGGACATTGCCCTGGCAGGTGATGGCCTTCGCCATGGGCGCGTTGGCGGCGGGCGTGGCGTTGTTCCTCGGATGGGCGTTCTGGGGCCGCCGCTGGCCATTCGGGGAGGCGTGAGCGACCGCTCGCCGCTCGCCGCACACCACCCAGGGCCGAGACGGCCCTGCCACGCTGATTGGGGACCCCGATCCCTACGCCTCGACCGCGCCTGGGCGGCCGGCCTCGACCACGAACGAGCGGCGCGTCACGGCGCGGCCGTTGGGCTGGGTGACGTCCTCGACCGCGACGTAGTCGCTCCGCCATTCGCCGGGGGTGACGCGGCATCGGACGTAGCCGCGCTCGCGGGAGAAGAAGCGCACGCAGGGGTTGAGGGCCTTGAGCTTGGCCTCCGCCTCCGGGTCGAGCTTTCCGTTGCCCCCGCTTGTGACGCTAGTGCCCACGAACTCCGTCGCCACCACCGGCGCGTCCGCCTGGCGGTCGTCCACGCGGAGGTTGTTGACCCAGTTGGAATGGATGTCGCCGGTGAGCACGACGGGGTTGGGGATGCGACGCTCCGCGAGGAAGCGACCAATGGCGATGCGCTCGGCGGCGGCGCCGGGCCATTGGTCCATGGAGTAGAGGGGCTCGCCCCCGTCCTTGGCGGGCGGGCGGGCGACGAGGCCCATCATGACCTGCTGCGCGAGGACGTTCCAGGTCGCCCGCGACGCCAGCAGGCGCGCGTCCATCCAGTGGCGCTGGGATGCGCCGAGGAGGGAGTTGCGCGGGTCCATGGCAGCGGCGTTGAGCGGGCTGGAGACGTCGCCGTTGGGCTGGTCCGTGCGGTACTGGCGCGTGTCCAGGACCAGGAACTCGGCGAGACGTCCGAACGACGCGGACCGGTACAGGTCCATGTGCGGGCCTCGCGGGAGCGAGCGGGCACGGAGCGGCATGGCCTCGTAGTAGGCCTGGTAGGCGGCCGCGCGCCGCACGAGAAATTCCACGGGGTCCTCGTCCTTCTTCTCGGAGATGGCCGCCGCGTAGTTGTTGTCGAACTCATGGTCGTCCCACGTGACGAGCCACGGGCACTCCCGGTGCATCGCCTGCAACCACGGGTCGGACCGGTACAGGGCGTGGCGTTCGCGGTATTCGTCCAGCGTCCGCAGGCGTCGCTTGGGCGGGCCGGAGTGGCGACGCACCTTCTTGTCCGCTCCCGGCCCCTCGTAGATGTAGTCGCCCAGGTGCACCACGAAGTCGGGCCGATCCCGCCGCATGGCGTCGTACGCGGTGAACAGCCCGTCCTCGAAGTGCTGGCACGAGGCAAAGGCAAACCGCAGCTCGCCCGGCATCGAGTCCGGCGCGGGCAGCGTGCGCGTCCGGCCCTTGGGGCTCTCCGCGCCGTCCACCAAGAACCGGTAC
>JBJSZF010000267.1:0-1944 GCA_046090125.1 Verrucomicrobiota bacterium | reverse complement strand
GCCGGGCGTCTCGCGCCCCAGCCCCAGCGCCGGGTAGATGCCCCCATTCCCAATCGGGTAGCTCTCGATGACGACCCGTGCGTTCGCGTGGGTTCCCAGCCCGCGCACGCTGATGCTGTCGGTCGTGATTTGGAACCTCGGCGACATCAGCACGCCGGGCTCCTTGCGCGTCAGCGTGGACGACAGCACGCCGCCCGGGAGCATGCCCGACACGACGCGATCCCCGATGGGCTCGACCACGAAGTCGCCGGGCGCGGCCGCGACGGCGGGCTTGCCGGGGCCGCCCATCGACCACGACGCGGCCCCGGGACCGCACAGGTTCCAGGCGGGGGTGAAGTTGGTCCGGTTGAACGCCTCGCGCGATGCCTGCTCGGCGGTGCGCTCGGACACCATGCGTTGCCACTCGGGCTTCAGGCGCTCAGTCGGCACCGACCGCAGCCGTGCCCACGGATGCAGGGCGTGTGCCCCGTCCTTGCCCGCGTCCTCGAGGGCCTTCGCCCACGTCTCGCGGACGGGCTCGGCGGCGCGCAGGCGTGCGATGCGTTCCTCGACGCGGGCGATGGTGGCCGTCCAAGCCTCGTGGCGGGCGCGTTCGTCGGCGGACATGGCGGCCAGCAAAGCCCCGGCTGGAATGGAGTCGAAGCCTGCCTGGAACGACGCCGCAATCTCCGCCGCCGACAACGCGCGCCCATGCAGCCGCGCTTCCTCGATCTCGCCCGAGATCGCCCCCACCCCCGGCGAAAGGTGCCGACGGCCCAGCACCACGCGGTCCGAACCCGCGCGGTACCGATGCGCCGGGCCTGGCTGGTAGGCCGAGCCGTACGGAACGCCATCGCGGTAAAGGGTGATCGTGCCGTCATCGCGATGGGTGATGGCCATGTGGACGAGCTCACCCCGCTTGCGGGTCTCGGCCGGCCCCCCCACGTCCCGGGTGCGACGAAAGAAGTCGCTGCCGGCGATCCAGCGCCCGGGGTCGCGCTCGCCGAACACGATGGAATCGAAGACGGCGCTGTCGGGCGTCTGCACGGTCACCACCCCTCCGCCCCGTTGCGTGAGGTCGTCGAGCGCCACCCACGCCTCCAGGGTCATGGCCACGAGGTCCGATGGCAGCGGCGCGGTCACGACATGGGCGTCGCCACCTTTCAGGTGCAGGCGCCCGTTCTGGACGATGGCTCCGGCCTCGGCCCGGCCGTGCATGGAGCCCACGTCGTCCCCGAGGCCGGACTCGAACGTCCAGCGCGCCAGGGGCGCCGGGACCTCCGCCGGATGCACGGGGGCATCGCGGGATACCTTGGACTTGCGCCACGAGGCCCGGGCCGTGGCCTCGATGGCCTGGCGGGCGTCGTGGGCGGCGGAAAGCTCCTGCTGCAACGACGCGATCTCGCGCTCGGTTTCCTGTTGCCGCAGCCAACGTGTCGCCAGCCCTTCGGCCGCCGCCCGCCAGGCGCGGCCAAGCCCCGTTCGAATCCGTTCCTTGGCCTCGCGGATGCCGGCGAGCGCGCCGTCGTTCGCGCCGGGCTCGTCCACGACCACCTGCCCGGGCCGCCCGCTCGCCAGGATGCCGTACCACGCATGGAAGTCGCGCTGGCTGATGGGGTCGAACTTGTGGTCGTGGCAGCGCGCGCACGACACGGTGAGCCCAAGGAACGCCTTGGACAGGACATCCACCTGGTTGTCCACGGCCTTCACCTGGTCGTCCAACGCATCGACCGGGATGTAGCCCAGCTCGACCATGCGCAGGTGGGCGGTCCCAAGGGCGGACTCGTTCAGGCGTTGGACCGGGTCGATGCGCGGGGTGGGCAATAGGTCCCCGGCCACGTGCTCGCGCACGAACTGGTCGTAGGGCACGTCCCCGTTGAACGCGCGCACCAGGTAGTCGCGGTAGCGCCACGCCATGGGCAGCTCCGGGTCGCCCTGGCTGCCATGCGACTCGCAGTAGCGAAC
>JBJSZF010000266.1:0-7046 GCA_046090125.1 Verrucomicrobiota bacterium | reverse complement strand
CCGGTCGGCCGGCATCCCGGAGCCGGCGGGGCTGCAATCGCGCGGGTTTTCCCGGCCCTTGGTGGACGCCCACTCGGAGGTGTTCCACGACGGCCGGCCGATGCCGCTGGCGCGCTGGCCCAACGAGGGGCAATGGGGACGCATCGCGGGATTCCCGGCGGCGTCCGGCCAAGGCGACGACCACGGCGGCAACGTGGGCGCGATCGCGGGCGGCTTGCTGTACGAGGGCGACCGCCCCTCGCGTTGGAAGAGCCACGAGGACGTGTGGGTGCACGGGTACTGGGCGTGGGACTGGGCCAACTCCTACGAGCGCATCGAGCGCCTCGACGTCGGCGCCCATCTTATACGGACGGCCCCGCCGCATGGCCTGTACGGGTTCCGGAAGGGGCAGCGCATCCAGTTCCTCAACGTGCTGGAGGAGCTGGACGCGCCCGGGGAATGGTTCATCGACCGCCGGGCGGCCGTCCTTTACTTCTGGCCGCCGGGTGGCGAGGCCCTGCCGTCGCGAGGCGCGCCCGAGACGCTGGTGTCCGCCATGGCTGGGCCGTTCCTTCGCCTCGCGGGTTGCTCGAACGTGGTGGTGGAAGGTCTGGTGCTGGAGGCCGGCCGCGGATCCGGGCTCGAGGTCCGCGGCGGCACGTCCAACGCCATCGTGGGCTGCACGCTCCGAAACCTCGGGGGGCAGGCGATCGTGCTCGAGGGCGGCGTCGGCCATCGCGTCGCGGGATGCACCGTGCTGGACACGGGCGACGGCGGCGTGTCGATGTCCGGCGGGGACCGCGCGACCCTTTCGCCCGGCGGCCACGTGGTGGAGGACTGCGTCTTCGCTCGGCAGGGGCGTTGGTCCAAGTGCTACGTCCCGGCCATCCTCATGAACGGCGTCGGCATGGTCGCGCGCCACAACCGCATCACGGACCACCCGCACTGCGCCATCCTGTACAACGGCAACGACCACCTCGTCGCCTTCAACGAGATCGCGCGCATCGCCCTCGAGACGGGCGACGTCGGGGCCATCTACGCCGGGCGGGACTACTCCTTCCGCGGCAACCGCATCGAGCACAACTTCATCCATGACACCGGCGGCGTGGGCATGGGCTCCATGGGCGTGTACATGGACGACTGCGTGTCCGGCACGGCCGTCGTGGGGAACGTCTTTGCGCGCGTTCACTGGGCCATGTTCATCGGCGGCGGACGCGACCACCTCGTGGAGAACAACGTGTTCGTCGATTGCGACCCGGCGATCCGGATGGACGGGCGCGGCGTGGACCCCACGCCCGTGTGGCGCTCGATGGTGGACGACTTCATGCGCCGCCAGCTCGCGTCGGTGCCGGCGACGATCTATCGGGCGCGTTACCCGGAGCTGGCCGCGTTGGACCGTTACTTTGGTCCGCCGGGCGGACCGGCCCTCGTGGGCGACGCGTTCAAGGGCGTGCCGCCCGAGAACAACGTGGTCGCGCGCAACGTCTGCGTGGGGAAGTGGCTCGACGTGGGATGGCGTGCGGACGCGTCCATCCTCCGCCTCGAGGACAACTACGTGACGCTGGAGCGCGGCAACGTGGGTCCGGAGTCCCGCGGGTTCCCGCTGCCACCGGGGTCGCCCGCATGGAAGCTGGGCTTCCGGCGGATTCCCTTCGAGCAGGTGGGCCCGCGGAGGAAGGGCGAACGGCCTCGGTGAGGGTCACCGACGCCTCGTGTGCCGCGATGGGACGGGGGCTTGGGGTCCGCATGGGGCCTACGGCGCATCCTCGGGCAAGCGGACGTAGAGCAGGACGACGCCGACGCACGCGAACATGCGGAACGCGGCGGACTGGCCGTTCCAGACCTGGGATTGCCACATGGCGAACCACTCGCCACCGACGGTGAGGAACGCGACGAACCAGAGCAGGAGGTTGGAGACGAGGGCGCACGCCGCGAGGGACTTGGCGCGCACGCGGGACGCGGCGTCGGCCGATCGAGCCCGCCACAGGCCCATGGCCGCCCAAGCCAGCGCGAGCGTGGTGGCGGCCTCCCACGCGATGATGCACGCGTAGAAGCCATGGTGGACGGCCGACGACGGCAACGCGCGCCACAGGAGTCGGTTGCCCGGGAAGGTCGTGTCCATGGACAACACGTGCTGCACGAACGCGAGGTTGGAACCGTAGTCGGTGACGTTGTTGAACGTGACGATGCCCATGTAGAGGGCGACGGCGGCCACGAGCAGCGACTTGGCAATGCGTTCGTTCATGGGTTGGCCTTGGGCTTTCGGGAGGGCTCGCCACAAAACTGCGGGGTCCATGCGTCGCCCGCCTTGGACCGGCCCTTGAGCACGCCGAGGTCCTTCAGCACCGCCCACTGCGCCTCCCATCGCTCGCGCGACATCGTCCCGGCCTCCTCGCCCTTGGCGGGGTCGCCGAGGACGAACCGCAGGTCCCGCAGGGCACCGTGGCTGAACGCCATCTTGGCCGGCGTGAGCTCGGGGTTGCGTCGCGAGATCTCGGCGTGCGCGGCGGAGGGGTCGGCCATGTACTCGCGCCAGCCCCGGATGCTGGCCTGCACGAACCCGCGGACCACCTCCGGCCGGTCCTTCACCAGGTCGCGCCGCGCGAAATAGACGCGGTACGGGTCGTAGCCGGACTCGGAGATGAGCAGGACGCGGGTCTTGGCCCCGGCCTCGTGGGCGAAGAAGGGCTCGCTGGTGAGGAAGCATTGCTGGATGTAGGCGGGGTCCTTGAGGAAGGCGCCGATGGAGAACGTGTGCGCCCGCTCCTGGACGCCTTGCAGTTGGTACCGCTTCACGAGGTACGGGAACCACGTCGTCCCCGGCGTCACGGCGACCGTCTTGCCCCCAAGGTCCGCGAAGCCGCGCACCGGCGACCCCTCGTGCACCATGATGCCCTGCGGGTCGTGCTGCATCGTCGCGCCCACGGCCACCACCGGGATGCCGCGCTCGTTCGCCATCAACACGTCGTCTGTGCTGCCCATCCCGAACTCCGCCGCCCGCGTGGCCACCTTCTGCGTTGCGAAGGCATTCGGGCCGCCCGCCAGGATCTCCACGTCCAGGCCGGCGTCGCGGTAGTAGCCTCGGATCAGCGCGTGGTAGAACCCCCCATGTTCGGGCTGCGGGTACCAGTCGGTCGCCAGGCGGACCTTGGCGGGCTCGGCGGCGTCCACGGCGATGGCCAAGGCGACGCCCCACAACGCGGCCGCCAAGAGCCATGCACGCCAAAAGTCATGGAGGGTGCTCCGTCGTGGCCTCATGCGCATTCCTTTCGTTCCTCAACCCTTCTTCAACCCGTCATGGAACCGTCGCGCGGTACGGCGGTGCCGCTCCAGCAACGGACCCAGTTCCACGCCCAACACGTGGCCGTCCCGAACCCGCACGCGCCCGTGGACCACCAAGGCATCCACGTTGCGCGCGTGACACAACACCAGGCCGTGCACCGGGTCGTGTGCCCCGTTGCTGAACAGGTCGCTGGAAGGGAACACGGCAAGGTCGGCGCACTTGCCGGGCTCGATGGAGCCCAGGTCCTTCTCGCGGCCCAGGTTTCGCGCGCCGCCCAGTGTCGCCAGCTCCAGGGCCTGCTCGGGCGTCATGGCGCCGGCCCCGTGGACCACCCGGGTCAGCAGGAGCGCGGCCCGCGCCTCGTTGAGGAGATGGCCGCTGTCGTTCGACGCCGACCCATCGACGCCCAGGCTCACCGTGGCGCCGGCCGCCCGCAGGTCGTTGACCCGGCACACGCCCGAGCCCAGCCGCATGTTGGAAACCGGGCAATGCGCCACGCCCATGCGCGCGCGCCCCAGCCGTCGCACCTCGGCATCCGTGAAGTGGATGCCATGCGCCAGCCAGACGTCGTCCCCCTCCCATCCATGGCGGGCCATGTAGGCCAGCGGCCGGGACCCAAGCCTTTCCACGGCGTCGTGGTTTTCGGGAATGGTTTCGCCGCAATGCGTGTGCAGGCGCGCGCCCAGTTGGCGGGCCAGGCGGGCGGACTCGCGGTAGTGCTCGCCGCTGCAACCGAACACCGTGCAGGGCGCGAACGCCACCTGGGCCATCGACCCCGGCCGCTTGTCGTGAAACCGCCCGTGCAGCCGGTCGCAATCCGCAAGGATGACGTCGAGGTCCTGGGTGCTCCACTCCGGCATGATGTCGGAGGGCTGGTTCACCGAGCCGCGGCAGCCCACGTACCGGATGCCGAGTGCGGCGGCGGCATGGAACCCGGCGTCGAGGAGGTCCCCTGCCCCGTCGCGCGGGAACAGGTAGTGATGGTCGCTGGTGAGCGTGCAGCCGGAGAGCATCAGCTCCACGCACGCCACCTGTGTCGCCACGAACAGGTCATCCGGGGTGAACCGGCGCCAGAGGGGGATGTGCCCGGCAAGCCAGGGGAGCAACGGGAGGTTCGAGATGGGATGGAACGCGCGGGCCAGGTTCTGGAACATGTGGTGGTGCGTGTTCACCATCCCCGGCGTCACAACGCCGCATCGGGCGTCGAGGATCTCGGCTCCGTCGGCCCGCGGCGCGCGTCCCTCGCCCACGGCCCGGATCCATCCATCCTCCGCAAGCACCCACGCGCCCTTCAGCACGCGTCGCGAGGCATCCATCGTGACGAGGTGCCCGATGTTGTGGACGAGGAGGCACCCCCGGGGCGCGCGAGGCGCCGGGGCGGGCCCGGGCGGCGTGTTGGCGGAGGCAGGGGACAACTTCGGCTTGGGCATGGGCATGGGCTTCAAGGTTTCCTGCGTTGGACGGGCGCGTTGGTCCAGAACCACGGTCCCAGCGCCGGGTTGACGCCCAGCGCACGAGGCGCGAAGGCGTCGGTGGCCACCTCCTTCAACGCGGGCACGGCCGGGATGACGCCGAGGTCCTTCAGCATCGCGCCCAACGCGGCCCAACGCCCCATGTCCACCGCTCCCATCGACTCCCCCGTGCCCGGGTCTCCCTCCACCAGCCGCAGCTCGCGCATCTTGACGTAGCTGTACCGCATCCCGTCTGGCTCCATCGACGGCGAAATGCGCCCGATGTGCTCATGGACGGGAGCCGGGTTGGTGAAGTACGCCTGCCAGCCGAGGTAGGCACCCTTGCTGAAGCGCGCGACGAGGTCCGGGTGACGTTCCACGAGCCGCTTGTTGGCGATGATGACGCGGTACGGGTCGAATCCCGACGCGCTGATGGGGAGGAACCGGGATTCGACGCCCTCCTTGAGCGCGTAGTAGGGCTCGCTCGTGGGATAGGCCTGCATGATCCAATTCGCGTCCTTGACGAAGTTCATGACGTTGCCCGTGACGGGCCGGACCTTCATGCGGGAGAGGTTGAACTTCCGCTGGAGGTAAAGCTGCCAGGTGGCTCCGGTCTGCCCGGCGACCTCGCGGCCGTCGAGGTCGGCGAACGAGCGCACCGGCGACGTTGCGTGGACAAGGATGCCCTGCGGGTCGTGCTGGAAGTACGAGTTGACGGCGACGACGGGCAACCCGCGCGCCACGGCGATGAAGACGGCGTCGCCCCGGACGATGCCGAGTCCGAACGGATCCAGCGCCACGCGCTTCTCGATCTCGGAGTTGGGGCCGCCGACGAGGACCTCGACGTCGAGCCCGAGCCCCTTCCAGATGCCGCCGATGGCCGCCGCGTAGTAGCCGCCGTGCTCGGGCTCGGGCACCCAGTCATGGGTGAAGCGCAGGCTCGCGGGCGGTGCGTTCGTGCCGGGAGACGACGAGCGAGTGCCCTCGCCCTTGGGTTCCGGGCTACAGCCAGGGATCAGGAGGGCGAGGGCCAGAGCCGACAGCCATGACCAGCCGTGGATTCGCATGGGATCAACGCGACGCTGAGCAGCATCGGCGCGGCGGATGGACCCGGCCGCGCCGACTTGGGGTGCGTTCCGGCTAGAACTTGAACCGGACCTGGCCGCTGACGCGGAAGGGCTGCTCCGGGAAGATCACGTCGTTGCCGGCGAAGCTGGGATCGATGGACGTCCAGTTCCGCTCGTCCGTGAGGTTCATGAAGTTGACCTGAACCTCCCACCGCGGCCTGCGGTAGAAGACGAAGGCGTTGAGGGTGTACTGGACGGGGATGCGGAGGGAGCCCTCCTGGTTTTGCCACTGCTCGCCCGTGAGCTGGGGTCCGAAGCTGGCCCCGAGGCCGTTGTCGAACTGGTAGGTCACGTAGGCGTTGAACATGAGCTGCGGGACGGAGGCGGCGCGGCTGCGGCCCGAGCGCGTCGGACGGCCGAAGGGGTTGTTGTAGTTCGGCGACCCTTGGCCCGTGCCGGGCTTGCCATCGACGAGGAAGCTCGTGGGGTAGCCGTCGCGGTAGTCGAACGTCTGCTGGTAGGTGAAGTCATCCTGCTCGGCTTCCTGCAAGGTGAGGTTGCCGCTGGCGTTGAAGTTGCGGTCCGGCTGGTAGAAGGCCTCCAGCTCAATGCCGCGGGTGCGGATGCCGATGGGGGGGCCGAGGAGCACGGGAGCGACACGGGTCTGCTGGAAGATCGATCCGCTCAAGAACACGGTGTTGCCCAGAAGGCTCGCCTTTTGGCCCGCCTCGATCAGCTCGCTCTCGGACGACAACGAGCGCTTCAGCCCGGCGTCGCCGCCGGTGCCGTCCACGCCTCCGAAGTTGGCGCTGCCCGCGACGGCATTGACCAGGTTGTAGGTCGCGTAGCTGCTCAGGGTGGGTGTCCACTTGAACACGCCGCTGACGAACACCGACCCGTTGATCACGTCGGCCTTCGAGTCGTAGAACGCGCCCCGCGCCTTCTCCACCATCACCGGGCTGGCAGCCTCGGCGTCGAAGTAGTCGCCGCGGCCGCCGGCGATGATGTTGAACTTCTCGTGCAACTGGACATCCCACTGGGTGAACAGGGCGGATTGCAGGAGGGTGCTGTCCTGGTTTCCAGACGTCGGGAAGGGGTTGGCGCCGTAGCCGGGCTGGCCGGGCACGTTGAATCCGCCGCCGGCGCTCGTGACGGCCGGGTTGAAGGGGAGCCGGAACGTCGAGGGGGGCTGGGTCACGTCGTAGAGGAAGAACGGCTCCACCGAAAAGTCCTGGTACGACAACAGGCTCGAGTAGCGGAGGTCCG
>JBJSZF010000265.1:0-3211 GCA_046090125.1 Verrucomicrobiota bacterium | reverse complement strand
CGAGTTGACGCCGCCTGGGAAATGGCCAAGCGCCTCTGTGAACCACGCGGCAGACTTGGGTCGCTGCCTGGGCTGAAGGGCGTCTTGCATGTTCAAATACCCCCCTTCAGCGGTCCCCGTCCGCCCACGCGATTTCGCCGTGTTCCACCGACCAGTCGTTGCCGAAGAAGCCCGTCGCTCGCACCCCCGCCGTCCCCCGAGCCAAGGTTTCCGGGCCAAAAACGGTCACGTCTGGAAGCGCAACCCCCGCCATGAAGTAGGGCACGCGGTCGCACAGGTGCATCCCCTCCGGGCCTGTGCCCGACACGACCCCCACGGACGCCACGTCGCTGTCGGGTCGCGGCCGGACGAAGAGGCAGGCGAGATGGTCGCCCTGGGCCTCGCGACCGCCCACGCGCACGGAGCCGCGCCGGACCTGCACGGGGCTGTCCGGGAGCAGCAATCGCCATGCGGCGTGCGTGTCGGCGTTGCCGTACAGGATCACGCCCCGGTCCCGGTGCCGACGCGGGTCGAAGGCCGTGTCCGGCAACACCTCGAGGCTGGCGTTGCCTCGGTACCAAAAGCTCTCCGAGTCGAACCGCGCCTTGGCCAGCGCCCATGCGTTTTCGGCAGGCGTCCCGCGGGTGCCATAAAGGAGCAAGATGCGATGGGCGAAGGCCTCCTTGAACGGCCCGGCCCGGTGCGGCCCCTTGTGCGCGAGGGGCGACGGCCCGGCGACCGCCCAGCCTTGGTCCCCGCGCGCGAGCCAGACGGTGGCCGTCGTGGACTGCGAGCTTTCCTTCTCATCCCTGCGCGCGTGGGCGACGTCCAAGTTGAGGTTCGTGAGCACCTGGCCGTCGAGGGAGATCGTCGCGGTGGACCCCGGCTGGAGCACGCCGAGGTGCAACGCCAGACGGGCCACGTTCTCCGTCGTGCCCGACACGCGGCGTGACGGGGCATCCCATTCGAGATCGATGCGGCTGGGGGCCAGCGCCTGGACCTGGGCCTCGATGGACGCCCATTGGCAACGGGCCGAAACGGCCGGGTTCGCCGTGACAAAGCGCAGGCGACGGACCTCGTGCGGGTCCGGGATCCGGCGTCGCGCGAACAAGTCGAAGATGGGCGGCCAATCGAGGCACTGGTTGCCCCACCAATGCCCGGCTCCCGGCTGCTCGTGCCACGCGAAGTCCCGATGAAACGTTCCCAAAACCTCGCGCATCGTGCGCGCCTCGGACACCGGCACGTTGTCGTCGGCGTCCCCGTGAAGGATGTAGATCCCGTGATGGGTGTAGTTGGTGGCGAGGGCGAGGGTGTCGCTCGGCGTCCACGACCGTTGGATCAGCCGTTGGATGTCGTTGGTGGGCGACGCCCGCCGTCCCCCGCCATAGCTGGCGAAGCTGATCCACCCTGCACTGGGGGCGAGGGCCGCAAACCGGTCTGGATACGTTGCGCCCAACTGCCAGGTCCCATGGCCGCCCATGGAATGTCCCGTCAGGTACGTGCGCGAACGATCCGTTCCATGAAGATGTTGCACGCGGTCCAGCACCTCGATGGCGTCGCGCCGACCCCAGTCCTCCCAATCGAACCCGAATGGCCTGCGGTTCGTGGGCGCGGCGACGTGCAGGCGCGTCTTGGGCGCATAGCACGCGGCCTGCCCGATCCCCTCGACCCCGGCACCGTGCGTGCTCAAGACCAAGCCAGGCCGTTCCGTGTCTCCCGGCGTGGGCCTTGCCGGCACGAAGCCGTAGTACTGGACCGAGCCGTCGATCTCGCTCACGAACGTGTCGCGGCGTGTCGCCTCCGGCGCGACCAAGCCCAGCTTGAACGAGCGCCGCGCCACCGTGGCCCGGCCGCGGCGGAGGGACAGGTCCAGCCCCACGACGTTGGTCCGGGACTTGCCCGGGTGAACCACTCTGAACGGCGTCTTGTGCACGCCCAGCGGCGGGAGGGTGGGGACGGGCGACTCGGTGGGGGTGCCGCCCTCCGGGACCGCCCGCAGGACCAGGCCTGCAAGCGGCTCGCGACTGGCGTTGACCACGAGCACGGCCGCCGCCGCCTCATTGCGACGGCCCCGCACCAGATCGGGAAGCGTCGGGTCGCGCGGGTCGATGGCGACAGGCTCGGGCTCGGCGAGGCGCACGCTCAGCGCGCCGCGGCCCGTGGCGAACAGGAGGTCATTCGTCCCGGCTCGAATGGCGACGGGGAGGGAGACGGAGCCGTTGCGATAAATGTCGCCGGCGCGGGGCTCGCCATTGACGTAGGCCATGGAGTGGCCGCTGGCCTGGAGCAGCAGGATTCGGTCCCGGTCCGAGACGAACGGCACCGACACGTATCCGCCGCGCAAGGCGGGATGTTCAAAGGTGCCGTCCGGCTTGGCCGTCACGCGTTCCCAGACGCGGTTGGTGCCGCCGGGCAACTCGACGACATCGCCGGCCGACGGGATCTGCCAACGCCCCGCGACGATCCGCGCCTCCACTGGGTCCGTCCGGAATGGAGCCCGCGCCATGCGCCCGCCGAACGCGACGGCGAGCCCCTCGCGAAGCACGATGTCCTCGCCCAGGATGGCCAATGGAAGAAACGCGGCCGCCAAGGCGAACCTGCGCACAAGTCGAAGCATCCATGCAGGTTACCGGCGCGGAGCCCTCGCGTGCAACGAGGCGTCCACGCGCCCGGCGGTTCCCTGTGGCGACGGTTCGACTTTGGGCGGTGCATGCGGTTGGGTCGGGGGCATGTGGACGGTCGCGGAAACCATGGCGGCGATGGCGAACGGGATCGCCGCCGGGCTGCTGTTGTGGGGCGAACGTCGGAGGCTGCCCCGGCAGAACGTGGCGGCGCTGGGGTGCGTCACCGTGGTCCTTGGCGTGGGCTTTGAATGGGGCATGGCGCGTGCGCTCGGCGTCGGTTTGCCGAGCGGGGTTCAACTGGCGACGTGCTGGCCCGTGGCGTGGCTGGGGGCGCGCGTCCTCGCGCGCCGGATCACGTCCCCGGGCGGTCCCTTGGCCGTGCGCACGCTGGCGTTCGGGGCGCTGCTGTTGCCAGGGGCAGGAGACGTGGCAACGCGGATGGTGGAGCACGGCTGGCCGGGCGTCGGCCTGGGAGCAGCGCGGCTCGGTTGGATGCTGGTGGGGTTCCTGGCCTTGGCCCCGTGGTGGATTCGCAAGCCGTTGTCCGCGCCCCGGCCCGTCCTGCCGTTCGTGGAGGCCACGGCGATCCTTGCCACGGGGTTGCAGGC
>JBJSZF010000264.1:0-1793 GCA_046090125.1 Verrucomicrobiota bacterium | reverse complement strand
GTCTTGCCAAGGGCTTGGATGCCGCGCTGGACCATGTCGCGGACGGTGGCTTCGACAGGCTCGAAGGCGCGCGTGGCGTCGATGTCCTCGACGACATGGACGGTGGCGCGGCGGTCGTCCCCGGCCGCCAAGAGGCCGAGGGTGGCCACTAGAAAAAGGACGGAAGCGATGAGGCGGCTCGCCATTGGGCCGATCCTACGCGGTGAGGCGGGGTGGCGGCTAGGGCGGGAGTTGCGGGAGGAGACGAAAACGCCCGGCCTTGGAAGGCCGGGCGTGGCGGGCACCGCTGGCCCGTCGAACGCTTACGGGCGACGGCGGAAGAAGAAGAGGCCGCCGATGCCGAGGGCGAGGAGGGCGTAGGTGCCGGGCTCGGGGACGATGGTGACGGCGAAGGCCTGGATGCCTTGGTTGGCACTCATGGCGTAGAGGGCGGGGGAGCCATCCTCGAGGGTTCCCCATGCGACGGAACCGACGCCGTTCCCGTTGCTGGCCAAGGTTCCGGTCGTGTTGTTGCCCGTGGCAAGCAGTGCGATGGCGGCGGGATTGGTCACGTCATAGACACGGACCAAGGAGGAGGCCGTGTCCACCGTGGCGAGGAGTCCCATGCCGGCGATTTCCGTGTAGGACAGGGGGCGTTCCGACGCGGAGGTAGTTGGGGCGCTAAGGAGCAAGGTGCCGGCATTCCCGGCGTACTGGACGAGGCGCCAGGTGCCTCCTTGGGTGCCCACGACGAGGTTGTCGTCTGCGAACGCGAGGCCGAGCCGGAAGTCGCCCGTGGCCGTGCCGGGGACGGCCACGACGCTGGCATTTCCGCCGGAGAACGAGGCGAACCCGGCCGACCCCGTGCCGCTGGCTACAATGACGGTGGCATCCCCGGAGCCGCGGACGGCGAACGAGTCGCCGATGCGGGGAAGGCCGGGATTGACGTTGTAGGCGACGGAGGGGGCGGCGGACTCGTCGGTCCACTTGTATATTTTGAAGGGGGACGTGGCGGCCGTCGTGAGGTTGCCCACGTAGATCGCCCCGTCGCCGCCCACGCCCACCGTGTTGGCGGCGAACGTGCCGCCCGTGATGCCGGTGGTGTTGAGGCCGCCCAAGTCCGCGCCCGAGGCTCCGTGGAGGACTCGGACGTTCACCCCGCCAGCGCGCGACACGAGGTAGAGATGCCCGTTACCGAAGGCGAGCCCGCGCTCGAGATTGCCCGTGCCGAGGTACGCGTAGCCCCCTTCACCCGGGGCGAGCCACCCATCGCCGCCCCCGAAGCTCGTGAGCGGGGACAGGGTCACGCCAAGGCCGGATTGGCCCAGCAAGGCAGACGGGAGAACGACCGGCAGGAAGATGGTGCCAAGCCGCTGCAAGGTGGACTTCTTCATGGCTTCAAGACAGGTGTGCGCTGCCGAAGAGCAAAGGGAGGTGGGGAAATCCGGTCAATCGAGTTTTCGCAAGACATGACACGAAATGTTCATGGCGTTCGGGAGCGGCCCGGTGAGCGGCTAGGAGTGGGCGAGGGCTTCGGGGATCCGAGGTCAGCGCCGTGGCGGCACGGAGGCCTGGAGCCGGAGCAAGTCCCGGTCGCCCGCCGTGGTGGGCGCGGCGGACGAATAGGCATCGGGCGAGGCCTTGTAGGAGCGCTCGATCTCGCCGGAAGCGTCGAGGATGCGCGGTCCGGCCCAGCGCCAGACCTCCGCATGGCCATCGGCAAAGGACAAGACGCCGGCCCGGTTGTGGCGGCTGGCGGGAAGGTTCCAGAACTGGGCAACGCCCGTCCCTGTCGGTTCGATGCCCAAGGCCCC
>JBJSZF010000263.1:0-4657 GCA_046090125.1 Verrucomicrobiota bacterium | reverse complement strand
GTGCCCTTGGCGGACCTGCTGGCGAACGACGTGGACCCGGAGGGCGACGTCCTGAGCGTGACGGCGGTTGCGCCCACTGGATCGCTTGGGGGCGCGGCACGGCTTTTGGGCGACGTCTTGGAGTACACGCCTCCGGCGGCGGACGTCGTCGGGTTGGAGGATGTCGTTGGGTACGAGGTGAGCGACGGGAAGGGCGGCGTCGCCCGGGGGCAGTTGACGATACGGGCGACAGGGCCGAGCGAGCCGACGGCGGGCCCGCTTCGGATCCGGGAGTTGGACGCAGCGCTGACGCGGTTGGAGCTGCGGTTCGAAACCAAGGCGGGCCGGACGTATCGCCTGGAACGGGCGTCGGCCGTGGAGGGGCCGTGGGAGTGGGTGGCGACGCTGGTGGGCGATGCAAGCGGGGAGGCTTCGCGGGAGGAGTTGGTTGGAGCGGATGCCCGGTTCTTCCGGGTCGTGGAACCGTAGGCGCGCTTGCCGGCCCTGGAAGATTCCATGGCCCGCCGCCGTCCACGGCGGCGCGTGTGTTTCCGGTGTGTTTCCCGGCCATGAAGATTTCGATTCACAATCCGGGCCGATGGGCGGCCAAATCACGCCCTTGATGAAAGACCTTGTTCCGGGGGTGCCGGCCGTGGTGCGCAACGAGCACGCGGAGGTGAAGGCCTTGTTCCAGCAACATGTGGTTCCCAGCTACGGGCGCTTCGAGGTGACCCTGAGCCATGGGGCGGGCAGCCAGGTGTGGGACGTCACGGGGCGTCGCTACATCGACCTCGGCACGGGCATCGCCGTGTGCGCGCTGGGCCATGCCAACCCTGAGATCACGGAGGCGCTGGTGGAGCAGTCGCGCCGGCTCGTGCATGTCTCGAACCTGTACTACCAAGCCCCGCAGGCGCACCTGGCCCGGACCATTGTCCGGCACCTCGCGCCGGGTCGGGTCTTCTTTTGCAACTCGGGCGCGGAGGCGAACGAGGGCTTGTACAAGCTGGCGCGGCGCTTCGGGCACGACGAGGGCCGCTTCGAGATCCTGACGGCGGTGAACTCGTTTCACGGGCGGACGTTGGCGGGAATCGCGGCGACGGGGCAGGACAAGGTGAAGCAAGGGTTCGGGCCGATGACGCCCGGGTTTCGCCACGTTCCCTTCAACGACCTGGAGGCGGTGCGCGGGGCGTTGTCGCCGGCGACGGTGGCGATCTTGGTCGAGGGGATCCAGGGGGAGGGCGGCATCACGCCGGCCACGGTGGAGTATCTCCTTGGGCTGAGGCGGCTGTGCGACGAGCGCCGTCTGTTGCTGCTCATCGACGCCGTGCAATGCGGGCATTTCCGGTCCGGAAGATACCAGAGCTTCCAGCGCATCCTCGAGGGCGTTGCCGGGGCCGAGGGGTTCGAGCCGGACGGCGTGTCGATGGCGAAGTCCATGGGCGGCGGCTTTCCAATCGGCGCATTTTGGGTCCGCGAGAAGGCGCATGGGGTCGAGCTGGGGACGATCCTTGGGCCGGGCTCGCATGGGACGACCTATGGCGGCACGCCCTTGGGCTGCGCGGTGGCTTCGAGGATCTTCCATGTCATCGAGAGGGACGGCCTCGAGGCGCGGGTTCGGCAGCAGGGGGATTGGATGGCGCAGGTCTTGAGGCGTTGGGTGGACGAGTTGCCCGGGGTGGTGCGGGCGGCGCGTGGCCTGGGGTACATGCAGGGGATTGAACTGCGCCCAAGGGAAGAGGTGCGCGGGCTGGCGTCGGTGGACCGCCCGGCGAGCCTGCAGGTGGTGCAGCTCTTGCAGGAGGCGGGCGTGCTGGCGATCCCGAGCGGCGCGCAGGTCATCCGGTTCCTTCCGGCGCTGAACATCGGGCAGGGCGAGTTGGAGGAGGGCCTTGCCATGGTGGAACAGGTGCTGCGCGGCGTGGCGTAGGGGCTGGGTGGACAGGTTGTCGTGACATGCGGCTTCTGGGAACGCCGCGACGGAGCCATGCGGCCTCGAACTTGAGATGAAGCTGCTCCATGCCATGGCGGCGGGGCTGAGCGCAGGCTTGATGTTTGCGATGCAGCCGATGGTGGCCCGGATGGGACTGCCCGTGTTGGGCGGGTCGCCGTCGGTGTGGAACACGACCATGGTCTTTTTCCAGGCGGCAGTGCTGGGGGGCTATGCGTTGGCGCATGGGGTGACGGCATGGTTGGGGCCGCGGGGACGATGGTTGGCCTGGGTGGGGTTGGCGTTGGCGGCCGGGGCGTCGCTTCCGATGCGGTTGACGGAGGGAACGGCGGGCCCCGGGGAATGGCCGGCGTTGTGGTGGCTGGGACGACTGGTGATGGGCGCGGGACTGCCGACGCTGGCGTTGGCGATGTCGAGCCCGCTGGTGCAGCAGTGGTTTCATCGGTCGGAGGGGCGGGACCCATACTTCCTGTATGCGGCGAGCAACCTGGGGAGCCTTGGGGCCTTGGTGGCGTATCCGGTTTGGATGGAGCGCTGGTGGTCGCTCGGGGAGCAGGAAGTGGCATGGCGTTGGGGATACTGGGGATGGCTGGCCTTGGCGGCGTGGGTCGGATGGCGGGGCACGGCCCGGGTCGCGGGCGTGGAAGAGGCAAGGCCGTCGCGCGAGGAAGCGGAGGGGGAGCCGGACTCGGGCGGTTGGCGACGCGTGGTCGCGTGGATGGCGCTGGGGGCGATCCCGGCGAGCCTGTTGCAGGGCTGCACGTTGTTCCTGACGACGGACGTGGCGAGCGTGCCGTTGCTGTGGGTGGTCCCGCTGGGGCTGTACCTGCTGACGTTCGTGCTGGCGTTTGACGTGCGGTCGCGTCTGCCGGTCACGGTGGCGCGTCGGGCGCTGCCGTACCTGGTGGTGGCGGTGTTGTTCTCGTGGCTGGTGAAGGCGACGCAACCCGTGGGGGTGTTGGTGGGATTGCACCTGGGATTGCTGGTGGCGGCAGGGGTGGTGTGCCATGGGCGACTGCACGAACTGCGGCCGGGGCCGACGGCGCTGACCCGGTTTTACCTGGCGATGGCGCTGGGTGGCGTGCTGGGCGGGTCGTTCAACGCGTTGGCCGCGCCGTGGCTCTTCGCGGGCGTGTACGAGTACCCGCTGGCGATGGCGCTGGCGTGCGGGGCGCTGCATCGCGGCGGGGACGGCCCGGGCGAGCGACTGGGTTGGCGGGACGCGGCCCCGGGCGTGTTGATGGGCGGCGTCTTGTTGGTGTTGGGGTGGATGGCGACGGGGGCCTTCGAGGGAAGGGAGATGCAGCGGGACTACGCGTTGATGGGCGCGGCGGCCGTGGCGTGCTGGACCCAGTGGCAGAGGCCCATTCGCCTTGCGGTCGCGGTGCTGGCGGTGTTTGCCGCCGGGCTCGGGTTGCAGGCGCGATGGGGCGGGGAGCAGTTGGCGCTCAGGAACTTCTTCGGGATCACGCGGGTGTCGCGCGACGGGGCGGGGCGTTTCCATCAACTGATGCACGGCAACACCGTTCATGGGCGGCAGTTCTTGGACCCGACGCGGCGCGGGGAGCCGCTCACGTACTATCATCGGCAAGGGCCGCTGGGAGAGGTGTTCGAGGCGTTGCGGGCGCGGCAGGGCGAGCGCGGCCTTCGGATGGGGCTGATCGGCCTGGGGGTGGGCTCGATTGCGGCGTATGGGCGGCCGGGGGATTCGTTGACCTTCTTCGAGATCGACCCGGCGGTGATCCGGGTGGCGACGGACCGGCGGTGGTTCACGTATCTGTCGGATGGCGCGGCGGGGATGCCGCGGATCGTGGAGGGGGACGCCCGGCTGAGGATGGCGGCGGAGCCGGACGGGGCGGCGGACGTGATCGTGCTGGACGCGTTTAGCTCGGATGCGATCCCGGTGCACCTGCTAACGCGGGAGGCGTTTGGTCTGTATCGGCGGAAGCTGAAGGCCGGGGGCTGGCTCTTGGTGCATGTGTCGAACCGATACCTGGACCTGGGGCCGGTCCTGGGGGCCTTGGCGCGGGACACGGGGATGGTCGGGAGGTTGCTGGAAGACGACTCGCCGACGGCCCCGGGCCAGGAGGCGTCGCATTGGGCGGTGTTGGCGTCGGACGAGGCGGGCTTGGGAATGTTGGCAAAGAAGGCGGCCTGGCATCCGTTGGAGGTGAGGTCGGGGGTGTCGGCATGGACGGACCAGCGGGCATCGATCTGGCCGGTGTTTCGCTGGTGAAGCCGAAGACGGCGGCCGAAGGGCAGTCCGGCGCGCGCGGGATCACGCGGCCCCGTGGATCCCGAAGGCATCGGCCGCCCTGATGCACTCGCTCGAACTCCTGTCGCCCTTCGAGGACACGTCCTCCCGGCGCCCGGACATGTCGTCTGGACGACCGGACATGTCGTCCGGATGACCGGACATGTCGTTCCGACGACCGGACATGTCGTCTGGACCACCGGACATGTCATCTGGACGACCGGACATGCCGTTCCGATGAACGGAGACGTACCTCCAATGACTGGAGACGTGATTCCGGACGGCCCGACATGCCGTCCGGATGACCGGATATGCCGTCTGGACGACCGGACATGTAGTCCGGATGACCGGAGGCGTCCCTCCAATGACCGGAGGCGTCCCTCCAATGACCGGAGACGTACCTCCAATGACCGGAGACGTACCTCCAATGACCGGAGACGTACCTCCGACGACCGGACACGTCCCTGGGACGAGCG
>JBJSZF010000262.1:0-4762 GCA_046090125.1 Verrucomicrobiota bacterium | reverse complement strand
ACCCCGCGCCCCAGGCCCGCCGACAACTTCGCGATCGCCGTCGGCTGGTCCCCCGCCGGCGCATACGGCGACACGAGCTCAAACCTCCCTGACATTGAACGCCACCCTACCCCCGACGCCCGATCCTGCCACCCGTCATTCCTGCCCGCGGACGCGGCCTCGTTGCCAACGCGGCGCAGAACCACCGCGCGCAGGTCCGCGAGGTGTCCCCCGTCACAACCAACTGTTGCGGCGGACGCCACCGGCGAGAAACCATGCCGCCCATGAAGACGCCCGCCATTCCACGTAGGCTCCCTTCAAGGCACGGCTTGGAAGGCATGGCTTGTCATGATCGCCGCCCCGTCGCGGGTTCCCGTTGCCGCCGGGTCGCGCCGGTCCTCATCCCACTTCCCAGTGCCTCGCTGGATGGGCTGGTCCTCGCGTCGAGTCCCATGCGCCACCCCGCGCGGCAGGACGTGGGCTCCTGGCCCCGGTGACGAAACTCCGACCACTCACGCAACCCTCCCAAGTCCCATGCGCATCCAGAGAATCCAGCTCAAGAACTGGCTCAACTACCAGAAGCTCGATACCCGGGTCCTGGGCGATCTTCGCGAGCGGTTGTTCATCATCGGACCGAACGCGGCGGGGAAGTCCAACCTGCTCGAGGCGCTGCGGTTCCTCCGCGACGTGGCATTCCCAGCGGGCAAGAAGCCCCAGGCGGGCGGGCTCCAAAACGCCGTGACCGAGGCGCGCGGCGGCATCGCCAAGGTCCGCTGCCTGAATGCCAAGGCCGACAACGAGGTGGGCATCACCGTCCACCTCGCCTCCGTCGATGGCACCGCGTGGGTGTACGACCTCGGGTTCAAGAACGAAGGCCGCGGCAACAACCGGATCAAGGTGACGCGGGAGGTCGTCACCCGGGACGGCAGGGTCGTCCTCCAGCGTCCGACCCCCATCGACAGGGAGGACCCGGAGCAACTCACGCAGACGCACCTGGAGCTCACCAACGCCAATTCAGCCTTCCGTGAGTTATCCCACTTCTTCAGCGAGACCACCTACCTGCACCTCGTCCCCCAACTGCTGAAGTTCGGGCCAAGGTTGGGCGGCTCGATCATCGAGGCGGATCCCTTCGGGCAAGGCTTCCTCCAGCGGATCGCGGCCACCAACGAGAAGACTCGGGATGCAAGGCTGAGGCGCATCATCCTGGCGTTGAAAAAGGTCGTTCCCCAGTTCGACGACCTGCGCTTCGTCAAGGATTCCATCACCGGCCTTCCCCACCTTGAAGGAAACTTCATCCACTGGCGCGAGCGCGGTGCCTGGCAAAGGGAAAACCAATTCTCCGACGGCACCCTGCGCCTCATCGCCCTGCTTTGGTCCCTCATGGACGGGACCTCCCTGCTCCTCCTCGAGGAGCCCGAGCTCTCCCTCAACGAGGGCATCGTCCAAAACCTGCCGCGGCTGATTCGCCGCTTCCAGTCTCAGGCCAAGACCCCGCGACAGGTCTTCATCACCACGCACAGCGAGGCCCTTCTGTCCGACCAAAGCATCGGGGCCGACGAGGTCCTTCGCCTGGTGACGACGGCGAATGGGACCGAAATCAAGCCCCCCGATCCCCACGAGGAAATCATGCTGCAAAGCGGCCTCAGCGTTGGGGATGTCTTGCTGCCTTTCATCAAGCCGGCAGGTTCCGACCAACTCCACCTCGCTCTGGGCTCGTGAACCCAGCCACCCTGCACCTCTACTTGGCAGCCGAGGACCTGCCCGGCCTCGCCGTGGGACGAAAGCTCGTCGAGGAGCATCGGCCCCGGTTGGCGGTGAACCGGGAGGAGAACGGCGGCGGCTTTGGCACACTCCGTCGAAAAACGCCAAACTTCGACCAAATGGCCTCGCGTGGATATCCGGTCCTCCTCCTGACCGACCTCGACGCCGACCCATGCCCGAGCTCGAAGATTGCCGCCTGGCTCGGACGCACCCCCAACCCGCGCTTTCTCCTCCGCATCTGCGTCCGGGAAGTCGAGGCATGGCTCCTTGCGGACCCGGCCGCCATCGCGGGGTTCCTGGGAATCCCACCGCGCCTCGTCCCGCAAAACCCCGAGTCGCTCATGAATCCCAAGGCGAAGCTCATCGAACTGGCCCAACGAGCCCCCCGCCGGATTCGGGCCGGCCTCACGCCTTCGGGCCGCGCGGGCATCGGGCCCGAGTACAACGAGCTTTTGGTCGGATTTGTCGCCAACCATTGGTCCATCGCGAGGGCGGCCGAGCGGGCACCCAGCCTGCAGAGTGCCCGACGCAGGCTCGCCGAAATGGCCATGGCCCCTCCTCCTGGATTCCATTGAGAGGGCGGCGCCCGCATCACCGCCACCCCATCGCTCAGCCCCCACCCCTTTCCCCAACGCATGGGAACGACGGTTGACGCCCCGTGCCAACTCCGATAACAACCTCTCATCGCTGGCGCGTTCGTCTATCGGCTAGGACACGGCCCTCTCAAGGCTGAAAGACGGGTTCGATTCCCGTACGCGCTACCAATCGCCGCTGGAAGCCCCAGCGGCTTTTTCGTGATGACGCGCAACATCTGCACCCGGCGGCCGCGCCCTTGGACGGGCCTCGCAGCGTCCCTGCTCCTCGCCGCAACCCACCTCGGCAGCCTCCCCTCGCTTCGCGCCGACGACTCCTCCGACGTCGCCCTCGAGGCCGTCCGCAGGCTCAAGGGCATGGACCTCGCCGCCAACCCTTCCCTCCGCGCCGCCGTCGAGAACGTCGCCGACCGCCTCCGCGGCCAACCCGCGAGCGTCGAGGTCATCCGCGACTTCGACCTCCGTTCCCGCGCCGGCCATCTCGTGGAGTTCCTCCGCCGCCACCCGGACGACGCGGCCGCGCCCGACGCCGTCCGATACCTCGCGCGCACGGATGCGCGCCTGATTGCCACCCTTCTCGGCGAGCCCACGCCGCCCCCCGCGTTGATCCAGACGGTGGGCAAGTCCGGCCAGGCCGACTGGAACGACCGGATCGAGTCGTTGCTCGTGGGCGGCAGCGTGCCCGCCTCGCTCCGCGCCGCCGCCCTGGAGGCCTTGCTGCAAAACGAGCCGGGCGCTCGCCGTGTAACCGAGCTCGCCAAGAAGGGAGGCCTCCAAGGAGCCCTGCTGGACCGCGCCGCCGAGGGACTCCGGGCTGCCCGCTGGCCCGCCGTGCGCGATCTCGCCGCCGGGCTCGGGCGCGGAGCCGCCGCCCAGCCCGCAACCCCCG
Organism: Verrucomicrobiota bacterium; assembly: GCA_046090125.1. Lineage (GTDB taxonomy): Bacteria > Verrucomicrobiota > Verrucomicrobiia > Limisphaerales > UBA9464 > UBA6176. Next base: position 1,540 of record JBJSZF010000262.1, on the reverse strand, counting down.
GTGCACCCCCCAAGCAACAGGTCCTCCAAGCCCATGGCGACGTCGCACGCGGAGCCCAGTTGATCCGCCGCGACACCGTCGGCTGCCTCGCCTGTCACAAGATCCGTGGCGAGGGAATCGACTTCGGGCCCCAGTTGACCGAGATCGGGGCCAAGCTCGGCAAGGACGCACTTTACGATTCCATCGTCGAGCCCAGCGCCGGCATTGGCTTCGGCTACGAGGGCTGGCTCGTCGCCACCCAGGACGGCGAGGAATTCGTGGGCCTCCTCTCCAGCGAGACCGACGCCGAGGTCGTCCTCAAGCAGGCCGGCGGCAACACCGTCCGCGTCCGCAAGGCCGACGTCCTCCGCAAGGACAAGCAAGCCCAGTCCCTCATGCCCGCCGGGCTCGCCGACAATCTCGGCGTCCAGGGCCTCGCCGACGTCATCGCCTACCTTGCGTCCCTCCGGCCCCCCGCTCCATGAGCAGGGGCACGGCCCGATGATCGCCCGCGTCACCCTCGAGGTCGCCATCCGCAAGGAGTTCGACTACGCGATCCCGCCCGACCTCGCGGGCCACCTCGACGTGGGCACTCGCGTCAAGGTCCCCTTCGGGCCGCGCCTCGTGACCGGCCTCGTGACCGCGCTCGTCGAGACGTCCCCGCACACCAACCTTCGTCCCATCGATTCCATCCTCGGCGTCCCCGGTGCCGTCACGCCTCGCGTCCTCGAGCTCGCCCGCTGGATCGCCTCCTATTACTGCTGCCCCGTCGAGGTCGCCCTCAAGAGCGTGCTCCCCGACTCGGTGCGCAAGGAAGACGCGCGCTGGAAGGAACGCCTCCACGTCTCCTACGTCCCCGCCACGGGCGAGCTTCCCAAGCTCACGCCGCGGCAGCGCGCCGTCCTGAACCTCATGGAGGAGATGCGAGAGGTGCCCCTCCAGGAGCTCCTGCGCCTCGCCAAGACCACCGCCGACACCGTCCGCAAGCTCGAGGACAAGGGCCTCCTCCGCATCGCCTCCCAGGTCGAGGACCGCGACCCCTACGCCCGCGAGGAAATCATCCCCACCCAACCGCTCGTCCTCAACGCCGAGCAGGCCGCCGCCCTCGGGGCCATCCGCGACGCCCTCTCGACCGCCGCCCTGCATGGGAAGGAACGGCCCACCCAGCCGTTCCTCCTCCACGGCGTCACCGGCTCTGGAAAGACCGAGGTCTATCTCCAGGCCATCGACGACGCCATCGGCCGCGGCATGGGAGCGATCGTCCTTGTCCCGGAAATCTCCCTCACGCCCCAGACCGTCGAGCGGTTCAAGGCCCGCTTCAGCCACGGCTCCAAGGGCACCGCCGTCGCCGTCCTTCATTCCCACCTTTCGGCCGGCGAAAAGCACGACGAGTGGCACAAGATCCGCCAGGGCCGCGCCCGCATCGTCATTGGCGCGCGCTCCGCCGTCTTCGCCCCCGTGGACAAGCTGGGCCTCGTCGTCGTGGACGAGGAACACGAGCATTCCTACAAGCAGGAGGAGGCCCCCCGCTACCATGCCCGCGACGTCGCCGTCGTCCGGG
>JBJSZF010000261.1:0-8680 GCA_046090125.1 Verrucomicrobiota bacterium | reverse complement strand
CCGGGTTGTTGATCCGCGCGCTGCCGAACAACACCAGCCCGCCCCACAGGCCGCGCGTGGGGAACGGCAGGTCCGACGGGTCCGTCACGTCGTCCTGGCTGGACGTCATGATGACGGGGCTGTTGCGGGTGCCGAGGACGTTGAGCTTGCCGCCGCGGCAGACGAAGAGGGTGCCGAAGTCATTGGCGGCGGCGGAGCCGGTGCCGGTGCCGGGGACGCCCTGGATGACGGTGCCGGCCTCGATGTTCACGACGGCGTTGCTCATGACATAGACGAAGCCCTTGAGCAGGTAGGTGTTGGTGGAGGCCCAGTTGTGGGTGCCGTACAGGTAGCCCGCCGGCACCTCGACCACGTTGTCGCGCGGGACCAAGACGCCGTCGCTCGACAGCGCCGTCCATCCCTGGAGCCAGTTGTCGTTGGCATCGAAGGCACCCTTGTAGCTCGCCGGCGAGAAGAAGCCGTCCACGGGTGTCGGGCGGACGTCCGAAAACGCGGGGCTGTTCGCAACGGGGCGAGGATCGAGGAGCCCGTCTTGGTTCCGGCCGATGCCCCGGAGCTTGGGGTCCAGCATCGGGTTCAGCGCGGCGGGCACATAAGGGCTGGTACCCCAGACGTCACCGGAGGCCCCGGCGGCCGCGAAGTTCCAGAACAGGTTGTTGGAGAAGTCCGGCTGCGACGTGCCGTCGATGCGGACGCGGCGGCCCTGGAACTCGGTGAACACCGAGTTGTACCACCGGCAGAAGTTCGCGCGCCGGATGTTGTGCGCGTCGTTGCCCGACCCCGTTGTGCCCGCGCCGATGAAGGTCGCGTTGTGCACCGTGTAGTTGGACAGCGGCTGCGCGCCCTCCACGAGCACGTCGTTGGGCTGCGGCTGGCCGTTCTGCTCCGAGCCCTGGTCCCGCACGTCCGGGGCCTGGATGCTGAACCAGAACTGGTTGCGCCCGTTGAACCCCTGGTCCGTGTCGAAGCTGTCGTCGTCGTTGAAGGCCGACACGAGGTACTTGGTGTCCACCGAGCCCCCGAAGAACTCGAAGCCGTCGTCGGCGATGCAGTAGGCCTCGACGAACTCGAAGGTGGTGCCGCGGCCGACGCCGCCGAGGGACACGCCGTTGATCTCCTTGTCCGTGGTCAGCTTCTTGCCGCCATGGCGCACGGAGAGGTAACGGATGACGCCGGAGGAGTCGTTGTCGTCGGCGCCGCCGAAGCGGTGGATGAAGTCCACCTGGCCGTTGACGGCGTTGGTGACGGCGATGTCGGGGAGGCCCTCGTAGATGTCGTGGGGGAGGCTGTTGGTGGTGGAGGCCGGGTTGTTGATCCGCGCGCTGCCGAACAACACCAGCCCGCCCCACAGGCCGCGCGTGGGGAACGGCAGGTCCGACGGGTCCGTCACGTCGTCCTGGCTGGACGTCATGATGATGGGTTTCGCGGGCGTGCCGATGGCGTGGATCTTGCCGCCCCGGCAGACGAACAGCGCTCCGAAGTCATTGGCGGCGGCGGACCCGGTGCCGGTGCCGGGGACGCCCTGAATCACGGTGCCGGGCTCGATGTTCACCACGGCGTTGCTCATGACATAGGCGAAGCCGTTGAGAACATAGGTGTTGGTCGCCTTCCATTGGTGGCTGCCGTAGAGGTAGCCGCTGATGACGTTGGTGTCGGCCATGGCGGTCAGGGCCGACACGGCTGCGGTCATGGCCCCGAACAGGGCCCGAGTCCATCTCAGGTTCATGGTGGTGCTTTCCGGGCACGGCGGCGGTTCCCCTGTGGAACGGATAAACCGGCGCGCCCAACGACATGCTTGGCCACGGTCCATGGCGGGCCTGTGACGACGCGGTTGGGATTCCGTGAAGCGTGGGGAAGCCCCGGCCCATCATGACGCCTGACATGCGGCCCCGGGGTGGGCACGCTGCCGCCGCTTGAATCGGGCGCACGACAACACTAGGCGGCAGGGAATGGCGCGCTTCGGGGAGGCTTCCAAGCCATGAGCGCGGGCGGGAAGGAATCGCTGGCCGTGCGGGCGCTCTCGTGGCTTGCGGGGGCGATCTGTCGCCGGCCCGGGTGGTTCGCATGGCCGCAGGTTGTCCTGTTCGTGGCTTCCGTCGGCCTGACGGTGTTCAAGCTGGGCTTCGACCTCGACCGCAACGCGCTCGTGGGCGAGGACAAGGACTCGCACCGCAACTTCCTCGCCATGCGACGCGAGTTCCCGGGCCAGGACGACATCGTCGTGGTGGTGGAGAGCGACGACGTGGAGAAGAACCGGCAGTTCGTGGAACGGCTGGGGGCGCGGCTCGAGGCGGAGTCGGCGGCGCGGAATCCCACGAACGTCTTCGGGGAGGTCTTCTACAAGGGCGACCTGCGCCTCATGGGCAGCAAGGCGTTGCTGTTCTCGCCGCAGACGAACCTCGTGGAGTTCGCCCGCGTCCTGGGCGAGTACCGGCCCTTCCTCGACCGGTTCACGGCGGCCACCAACCTGCCGTCCCTGTTCCGGCAGGTGAACCAGTTGATACGGGCCACCGGCCGCGAGCGCGGCGCACAGGCGGACCGGTTCGTGCAGATGTTGCCCGCGATGGAACGGCTGCTGCGGATGATGACGGCGGCGTTGTCGCGCCCGGGCAACCCGCCGTCGCCGGGCGTCGAGGCGTTGTTCGGGGGCGGCGCGGAGGCGGAGCGCGAGAAGTACATCACGTTTGCGGACGGCCGCCTGTACCTGGTGTCGGCACGGCCGCGCCTCGTGACGGCCGAGGCGAAGGACGTGTCGCAAAACTGGTGGGAGCGCCTGACGGGGCGGCCGGCGGACGCGACGCCGAAGAGGATCCAAGAGGAACGCTTCTCGCGTCAGGGCGACGTGAACGGCCATGCCATCGAGCGGATGCGGGAGCTGGTGGCGTCCGTGCGGTCCGAGGTGCCCGGGGTCAACGTGGGCATCACGGGCGAGTCCGTGCTGGACCGCGACGAGATGCAGCAGTCGCAGGTGGACTCGACGGTGGCGACGGTGCTGTCGCTGGCGTTGTGCGCGCTGATCTTCGTGGTGGGATACCGCCAGACGGGGCGGCCTCTGAAGGCGACGCTGTGCCTGGTGGTGGGGCTGGGGTACACGATGGGGTGGACGACCCTGGCGGTGGGGCACCTGAACATCCTGACGATCACGTTCGTGCCGATGCTGGTGGGGTTGGCGATCGACTTCGGGGTGCACTTGGTGACGCGGTTCGAGGAGGAGCTCCGGCACGGCCGGACGAAGGAGGAGGCGATCTACAAGGCCATTGTGTACACGGGCCAGGGGATCTTCACTGGTTGCTTCACGACGGCGGGCGCGTTCCTTGCGATGGCGTTGACGGAGTTCCGCGGCATTCGCGAGATGGGGATCATCACCGGCGGGGGCATGCTGCTCTGCCTCGTTCCGATGATCACGCTGCTGCCAGTCCTGCTGCTGCGCGGGAGCCAAAACGAGAAGGACCGCGTGGCGGCGGCCGCAAGGAGCACGAGGCCTGCGGAGACGGACGCACCCGACCTGCGCGCCCGACTGGAACGGCTGTGGCTGGACCGGCCGCGAACCGTGATCGGCGTCACGGCGGCGTTGAGCCTGCTGGCGGCCGTGAAGCTCCCCACACTCCACTTCGACTACAACCTCCTCCACATGCAGAACGAGGCCCTCGCCTCGGTCGCCTACGAGCACAAGCTCATCGCCTCGGCCGAGAAGGCCGTCCTCTACGGCGCGATGGTCGCCGACACGCTCGAGGAGGCGGCGGACCTCGAGCGCCGGGCACGCGAGCTGCCCACGGTCTCGACCACGGACTCGATGGCGCGGTTCCTCTCGGAGAACCAGACGGAGAAGCTCCGGCTGGTGGGCGAGGTGAAGGCGGCGGTGGAGGGGTTGCGATTTGCGGCGGTGGACCCTTCGCCCGTGAACCTGGGAGACCTGAACCTGCGGTTGCTGGCCTTCGGGGGCTACATGGCGTTGGCGGAGGACGCGTTGACGGGGGAGCCCGAGGAGAAGCTGCGGGCGCAGGTTCATGCATTGCGTGGCGCGGTGACGGACCTCGTCGCGGCGCTGGCGAAGGGAGACGCGGCGCGGCACTCCGAGAAGCTGGGCGCCTTCCAACGCGCGTTCCTCGGCGAGCTGCGGGAGCTGATGGCGGCGGTGCGCGACCAGGACAACTCGGGGGCGCTCCGCGTCGAGGACCTGCCGACGCCGCTTCGCAGCCGCTTCGTGGGGAAGACGGGCAAGCATCTCGTGCAAGTGTACCCGCGCAGCAACGTGTGGAACCGGGTGGAGCAGGAGGCGTTCGTCCGGGATTTGCGGACGGTGGACCCCAGGGCGACCGGCACGCCGGTCCAGTTGTACGAGTACACGTCGTTGCTGAAGGATTCCTACGTCGAGGCCGCCTGGTGGGCGCTGGGGGCCATCGTGGTGCTCGTCTTCCTCCACTTCCGGTCCGTCATGCCGGTGTTGCTTTCCCTGCTGCCCGTCGCGGTGGGGGCATTGTGGATGGTCGGATTCATGGGCTGGGCCGGCATTCCGTTCAACCCGGCCAACATCATGACCCTTCCCTTGGTCATCGGCATCGGCGTCACCAACGGCATCCACATCCTCAACCGGTTCGCCGAGGAACGAAACCCGGGCATCCTCGCCAAGAGCACGGGCAAGGCCGTGCTCGTGTCCGGCCTGACGACCATCGCCGGGTTCGGGAGCCTGATCGTGGGCGAGCATCGCGGCATCCAGAGCCTCGGCTGGGTCATGGCCGCAGGCACCGCCACGTGCATGGTGGCCGGCCTCACCTTCCTCCCGGCCATCCTCACCCTGCGTGAGGGCATGGCCGTCAGCGCCGAGGGCGAGGCCGGCGCCGCATCGGAGGGTGACGCGGACGAGTCGTGACGGGCGCCGCGCCGCGAGGGGCAACAGCCACGCCCGCATCCGGCACATCCCTGTCGTTGCCAAGGTCGTTCCCCCATGCCGGAGGTTGCCACGGGACGGGGCGTTCGGACACGATGTCGCCCGTCATCATCCTATGAAGAAACTTGCCTGGGTGGCTGCGGCCACCGTCATCGCCTCCTCCTCCGTCCTCGTGCACGCGGAGGAACCCACGGGTTGGCAGTCCTCGGCCGGCCTCAATGTGTCCGTCAACAAGGGCAACTCCGACACGCTGCTCGCGGGCCTCAACATCCTGACGCTCCGCAAGTGGGACAAGAACGAGATCAACGCGGGCGCGGACGCCGTCTATGGCGACAACCGTGACCTCCTCTCGGGCCGGCGCGTCACGACCGCCCAGAACTACGGCGCGTTCGCCCAGTACAACCGCCTCCTCAGCGAGCGCTGGTACGTCCTGGGCCGCGGCGATGCACGCCAGGACAAGGTTGCCGACATCAACTACCGCGTCACCCTCAGCCCCGGCGCCGGCTATTACTTCATCCTGCGCGAGAAGACCAAGCTCTCCGCCGACATCGGCCCCGGCATCGTCTTCGAGCAGTTCTCGCACCTGCCTTCCAGCGCCTACTTCACCATGCGCCTCGGCGAGAAGTTCACCCATGCCTTCAACGACAAGGTCCGCCTGATTCAACAGGCCGACATCACGCCCAAGGTCGATGAATGGTCCGACTACGTCTTCAACTTCCAGGCCACGCTGGAGGCAGACTTGACGGCCAAGCTCTCCACCCGGCTCACGGTCCAGGACACCTACCGCAGCGAGCCCGCACCTGGCCGCCGCGAGAACGACCTCCGCGTGCTCGCAGGAATCGCGTACAAGTTCTAGTCGAGCCCCGACGCCCGACATTCCAGCCCCTCGGCCCTCCCGGGTCGCGGGGCTTTTTCGTGCTCAGTCACGCTCAGGGCGCCGGCGTCACCACCCGGAAGAATCGCTGCGTCTCCTGCCCACGCAACGCCTCCACCTCCGCGCGACGCGGGCCGGCTCCGGCCGGCACCAACCCCACGCCCACCCACGGCGCAGCCATCGAATCCCGCGCCTGCACCGCATAGGAACGCCCCGGCCGCGCCTCGAACCGCAACGATACTCCCCCCGCTGTCGCCACCGCCTCCAACGCCAGCACCGACGCCCCGTCGCGCGGGTCCGTCCCGGCACGGAACTCATCCAGGTTGCTGCGTCCGTCGCCGTCGTCATCCCGTGCCGCGTCCTTCGGGTCGCGCGAGTCCAGCCCGTTCGCCAGCTCCCAATCGTCCGGCAGCAGGTCGTCGTCGAGGTCCGCGTCCACGACGTTCGCCAGCCCCGGCGTTGGGCGCGCCAACGCGGCCAGCGCATCCGTTCCGTCCGGGAACCGACCGCCCACCGCGCCCGACGCCCCCGGCAGCACCGTGACCGAGTCCACCAGGTTCGTCGCCGGCCAGTAGAGCCGGACGGACTCGCCCTCCGCCGACAACCCAAACGGAAGGTGCAACGGCCCGTCCCCGGTCCGGCCATCCGCCTCGAACACCAGCCACGACAACGGCCCGATGAACGAGAGGGGCGCGACCACGAACCGATTGGCCCCGGCCAGGCTCGGGTCGTCCGTCAGCCGCCAGCCCGACACCTCCACCACGTTCGTGTCCGCGTTGTACAGCTCGATGAAGTCGCCACGCAACGGGCTCGCTGCGAGCCACTCGTTGATCCGCACCCGGTCGCCCGTGCCCGTCGCGGCGGCGACGCCGTTCGTTCGCCCGGGTGTCGGCTGTTCCATCAAGCGCCATGCGCCGGACGCGTCCACGCCGACCGACCGGCCGGGAATCTGCGGTCCAAACACGAGCCGCTGCCGCAACAGCGAGTCCGCCCCCAGCAACTCCAGCACCCCGCCCTCGTCCGGCAACGCAAAGCCCGTGTTCACCACCACCGACGCCTGCATCGACGGCGGCTGCGTCGCGTCCGCCCGAACGCGGTAACGCGCGCCCGGAGCCAACACGATCCCGTCCGGCACCGTCCACGTCCGCGTCTCCGGCGACCGCAGCGCGATGCGCCACCCGGCGACCGGGACATGGTTCGTCGCGGTGTTCATCAGCTCCACCCAGTCCCGCGACACATCCATGGAGCCAGCCGGGAGCGCCCGCGCATAGACCTCGGAAAACTGCGGCCCCGGCGGCGCGCTCAGGACGTTGGGCGCGCCCGGCGTCCCGCCCGAGACGAACGCCATCGTGTTGGTGCCGCCATCCGGAACCCGCCCGAACGCCACGCCCTCGGCCGCGTTGGCCCACCTCGCCTCGGACACCAGCCGGGCGTCCGGCGCGAACCACCTCAGCACCCCGCCCGACGCCGGCAACCGGAACGGCAACTCGTCGGGCTCCGACCCGCCATTCGCGCGGAGCACGGCGAACCCGCGCGGCCCCACGACCGTCGGGAAGCGAACGACATGCACCTCGTTGGACAACCCCAGCCATCCGCCGGGGAGGAACGCGGGCAACGCCGGGTCCGTGTTGAACCATTCCACGACGTCGTCCCCGCCCGGGGCCGGGTTGGGTAGCCATTCGTTGATCGTCACCCGGGCGGGATCGGCCGTCGCCACCGGCACGTTGGGCGTCCCCGGGGACGGCTCCAACACCACGGGCCAGGCCGTCCCCTCGGCATACCCGCACGACCACGCGTCCGCCTGCGGCCCGTAGGCGAAGGTGGAGACGGGGACCCCGTCCTTGTTGGCCAAGACGAGCACGCCACCCGTCGCCGCCAAACGAAACGAAGCCGCCAGATCCCCGGGCGACGCCTCCCCAAACCACGCCACCAGGCGCGCGTCCGCCGCCAGGACCGTCCCGGCCGGCAACAGGAGACGGTTCGTGCGGTCGGCCCGCTGCAACGTCCACCCCGACACGTCCAGCGCCGCACCGGAAAGGTTGCGAAGCTCGACAAAGTCCGGCGCGTTGCCACCGCGCAGGATCCTCCCGTTGTTGCCCGCGAACACCTCCTCGATGCGCAACGGCGGCTCAGGGGGAGCCTCAACCCGCGCCACGCCCGGCGAACCTCCCACGACAACGCTGGCGCGCCATCCGGCCGGATCGGATCCGTCGCGCCCAAGATCCACCCGCTCCAGCGAACGCCCGCCCCCGGCCGCCTCCGGCGGCCATCCGGCATCCGGCCGAAACCGAACCCGGTCCACGGGGTTGCCCAAGGCGTCGCGCAGCACGAGTTCCTCCCCGGCGTTGTCCAGCGCGCCGGCGAACCACGCGGCGACGGCCACCCCGGGATACCGCGCGGCGAACGAGGCCGGGCGCTTGTCCGACGCCAACACCCACACCGCGCCCGCCGGGAGGATCGTCCCTTGCACCATGCGAAGCTCCACGCCGTCCAGGGTGAACCCGGAGACATCCACGGGCCGCGCCGAGAGGTTCCTCAGCTCGACAAACTCGAACTCGGCCCCGCCCGGCGGCTGGTACATGACCTCGGAAATGCGCACGGGCGGCAATGGGTCGCCCAGCCCAAACACGGCCTCGGACAATGCGGACCAGTTGGTGCCGTCCAGGGAGCGCGCCCGCAGCACCACAGGCTCGGTCAGGACCGGCGGAGCCGCCACCGAGTAGGCCCGCGCCATCACGCTCGTCTTGCCAGTGAACGCCACGCGCGGGTCCGTCCCGTCCAGCGTGTACCACATCGTTCCCGAGAGGTTGGTCAGGGTCAGGACGAAGCCCCGGGGCACGCGGCCGCCATGCTGCCGGAGGACGGGCGCGTTGGACGACGCGAAGAGCCCCTGCGCGACCAGGTGCTGGCGAAGGTTG
>JBJSZF010000260.1:0-2399 GCA_046090125.1 Verrucomicrobiota bacterium | reverse complement strand
GGGGTGGATTTTGAGTCGGCGGGGTTGGAGAGAGTACCGCGGGATGCCGGCGGGGATGTCCCCTGGGAGGCCTACGCAGCCGCGATTGCCGGGCGTGATTAGAGAGGCACCGGGGCGGCGGGGGTGCCGTCCGGGGAGGGGGGAGGGATCCGGTACGTGATCCGGCCCTTGGTGAGGTCATAGGGGGACATTTCCATCTTCACCTTGTCGCCGATGTTCAGGCGGATGAAGTTTTTGCGCATCTTGCCCGAGATGTGGGCCAGGACGACGTGGCCGTTCGGCAACTCGACGCGAAACATGGTGCCCGGCAGCACCTGCGTGACGGTGCCGATGACCTGGATCGGTTCCTCTTTCGTGGACATGCAGAAACAATCGCTTCCCCTGCATTGGATTTTGCGCGGGGCGGGGCGGCATCTTGGGAATCACGATGCCCGAGGCAAGGGGCATTTTTGGCGGGCGTGCAGCGGGCAACGGCGGCGCGCCCCGGGCCAACTCCCGGCTGGGAACGCGTGACGGCGTTGGATAGGATTTCCGACGGCATGGCACGCAGGCAGTATCCGTTTCACTTGATTGAGCCCCGTTGGCAGGACCAATGGCACGCCCGGCAGACGTTCCGCGCGTTCAACCCCGGGGAGGTCATCCCGGCGGATCATCCGTTTGGAATCCGGCACCAGTTGGGCGGCAAGGCCGCGAAGGCCGAGGAGCTGCCCCCGAAGTTCTACATCCTGGACATGTTCCCGTACCCGTCGGGGGCGGGATTGCACGTGGGGCATCCGGAGGGGTACACGGCGACGGACATCCTGGCGCGGTACCGGCGGGCGCAGGGGCGGCACGTGTTGCATCCGATGGGCTGGGATGCGTTCGGGTTGCCGGCCGAGCAATACGCGATCAAGACGGGGCAGCATCCCCGGGTCACGACGGCGGCGAACATTTCCAACTTCACCCGCCAGATCCGGAGCCTGGGCTTCAGCTACGACTGGTCGCGCGAGGTGGACACGACGGACCCGGGCTACTTTCGGTGGACGCAGTGGATCTTCCTGCAGTTGTACCACGCGTGGTTCAACCCGGCGACGCGCCGGGCGGAGCCGATCTCCACGCTGGACTACCCGGCAGGGTGCGACACGGAGGCCCGGCGACGTGCCCATCGCGATTCCCGGCGGTTGGCCTACGTGGCCGAGGCTCCTGTGAACTGGTGCCCGGCGCTGGGCACCGTGCTGGCAAACGAGGAGGTCGTGGATGGCAAGTCCGAGGTGGGCGGTTTCCCCGTGGTGCGCAAGCCGATGCGCCAGTGGATGCTTCGAATTACGGCCTATGCGGAGCGCCTCCTGGAGGACCTCGACCGGATCGACTGGTCGGACTCCCTGAAGGAGATGCAGCGGAACTGGATTGGGCGGAGCGAGGGCGCGGAGGTGGACTTCCAACTGGAGGGTCACGGCGCGCGGATCCGGGTCTTCACGACGCGCCCGGACACGTTGTTTGGGGCGACGTACATGGTGTTGTCGCCCGAGCACCGGTTGGTGGCGGAGATCACGACGCCGGGCCAGCGGGCGGAGGTGGAGCGATACCAGCGCCTTGCGGCGGGGCGCTCGGACCTGGAGCGCACGGAGCTGGCGAAGGAGAAGACGGGCGTGTGGACGGGCGCCCATGCGATCAACCCGGTGAACGGCGCGCGCATCCCGGTGTGGATCGCGGACTACGTCCTGGCGTCGTATGGGACCGGGGCGATCATGGCGGTCCCGGCGCACGACGAGCGGGACCTGGCGTTCGCGCGGACGTTTGGTCTGCCGGTGGTGCAGGTGGTCCGTCCGCCGGACGCGGGCACGGCGTGGGAGGGTTACTGCGACGAGGGAACGGCGGTGAACTCGTCGGGGCCGGGCCTGGCGTTGGATGGCCTGCCGACGGCGGAGGCGAAGCGGGTGGTGACGGCGTGGCTGGTGGAGAAGGGTCTGGGCCAACGCACGGTGAACTTCAAGCTGCGCGACTGGTTGTTCAGCCGTCAGCGTTACTGGGGCGAGCCGTTCCCGATCGTTTGGAAGGCGGACGGGGAGCCGGGCGCGCGTCATCACGAGGCGCTGGGCGAGGCCGACCTGCCGTTGATGCCGCCGGAACTGGACGACTACAAGCCGACGGAGGACGGCCAGCCGCCGCTGGCGCGCGCGAGGGCGTGGCTGGAGCTGCCGGGCGGCGCGATGCGCGAGACCAACACCATGCCGCAGTGGGCGGGGTCGTGCTGGTACTACCTGCGCTACCTGGATGCGCGCAACGGGACGGCGTTCGTCTCGGCGGAGGTGAGCGTTACTGGATGACGGGCCAACCGGGCGCGGCCACGGGCGCGGGCCCCGCGCCGGCGTCGGGCGTGGACTTGTACGTGGGGGGCACGGAGCATGCAGTGCTGCACC
>JBJSZF010000259.1:0-6602 GCA_046090125.1 Verrucomicrobiota bacterium | reverse complement strand
GCAAACCCGCGCGCATAGGACGCCGTCCATCCGTCCTCCTTCCCGTGTCGGCGCCACACCCCCTCATGCAGGCTCACCATCCCGCCATACGTGCTGAACCACACCCGGCCCTGCCGGTCCCGATACGCGCTCACCACCCCGTCCGAGGGCAGCGCGGGCGTGTTGTCCGGCACGTAGGTCTTGAACTCCAGCCCATCAAAGCGCGCAAGCCCCTGGAACGTCGCAAACCAAAGGTAGCCCGCCGCATCCTGCGCCATCGACGTCGCCCCGCCCCCGGGCAACCCTTGCTCCATCCCGTGCCATTCCACCACGTAATCATCCTCGAACCCACGCCCGCCTCCCACGGGGCCTGCCCACGCCATCCCGGCAACCCACGCCATCCCTGCCAGCCACACCATGCCCCATGCACGCCGCCACGCCCCGCCCACTCCCCATGGTTCCCAGCCCAAATCCTTGGCCCTTCGCATCTCGTTTTCCCAAGACACCCGCCCGCCCCCCTCGGTTCCCCCCTTTTTTTCCCTGCCCCGCTCGTCATCCTTCAGACCGCATCCCCACCGGCTGGGTCGATCCAAAGCCCAGCGGCGTCCGCGCCTCCACCTGTACCCCAGCTTTCCCAAACCGCAGCACCACGTTCGCTCGGAAGGGCGTGCTGCACACGTGCACCGTCACCGACAACGTGTCCTCCGAGGTCCATGCCGCGCTCGCCGCCAAGGGCTCCTTCCCCAACGGCCCCAGCCCGCCTCGCGGCGACAACCCCAGCACCCCCTCCGACCTCAGCCACCGCCCATGCCCGCACGGCAGCCGCGTCTCGCGTCCGCCCACCGTCCACGCCACCTCCCATCCGCCCCCGGCCCGTTCCTCCAGCCGCACCGACTCCCACCCCGCCGCGTTCGGTGCCAGCCGGTACACCCGGCCCAAGGCGCCCTTCGCACCCCCCGTCGCACTGCTTCCCGAAACCGCCTTGATCACCAACCCGTGCAACCGCTCCTCCAAGGCGTGCCGAACCTTCCGCGCCGAGGCACCCCCCACGGCCGGCAACACGTTCTCCCAAACGCGGTCCAGCACCGCCTGCATGTCCCCCAGCCCCGACGTCACCGCCACCACCATGTCCTGCGACGGCATCACGATGCAGAACTGGCCAAACGCCCCGTCGCCCCGGTACGCCCCATGGCGGCATCGCCAGAACTGGTAGCCGTACCCCTGCTCCCAGTCGCTGCTCGGGTTGCTGCCATTGGACACCTGGCGCGCGCTCGCCGCCTCCACCCACGCGGACGGCAGCAACGCCTTGCCGCGGGGCGACCGACCCTTCCTCAACAGCATCTGCCCGAACCGCGCCACGTCCTCCGTCCGCAGGCGCAGCCCGTACCCGCCCAGGCTGATGCCCTCCGCGTTGGCATCCCACGTCGAGCCCTCGATCCCCAGCGGCCCCAGCAACCGCGTCCGCAGGTATTCGTGCACCGTCTTGCCCGTCGCCTTCTGCACGATGGCCGACTGCATGAACGTGGCCGGCGTGTTGTACAGGAAGTGCGTCCCCGGCTTGAAGGGCACCGGGGCCGCGAGGAACGACCGCGCCGAGATCGTGTCCGGCGTCACCGGCGGCTCCGCCTGGTGCCCCGTGGCCATGCACAGCAGGTCCCGCACGCGCATCGCCTTCAGGTTCGCCGAGGGCTCCTCCGGGGCCTGGTCGCCCAGATGCCTCAACACCGGGTCGTCCACCGCCACCTTCCCCTCCGCCACCGCCAACCCCACCGCCGTCGAGGTGAAGCTCTTGCTCAACGAATACAGCTCATGCGGCGTCCCCGCGTCGTAGGGCGACCACCACCCCTCCGCAATCACCGCCCCATGACGCAGCACCATCAACCCATGGACGTGCTCCAGGCGATCCAACGCCTCCACGAGCGACAGGAGCCCGGCCGAAGACACCCCTTGGCTCTCGGGCGTCGCACGGGGCAACGCCTGCGGGGCCAGCGGCGACGACGACGTCCACCCCACGGCCCGTGCCAACGGGGCCGCCATCAACCCAGCCAAGACGGCTCGACGCGAAACAGAGGGCATGTGCAGAGCCTGCCCCGAACCCTCGCCCGTTGCCAAGGAACGGCCGGTGGATGGGAAGCGGGAAGCGGGAGGCGAGGGGCGGGGGGTGATGCGTTCGCAGGCACGAAGCACCGGAGGACTCCACGCGCGCTTGACATGGCGACGGCGGCTCCGGTTGAAGCCGGCACTCCGTGCGACCCCGCTCCCCGCTCCCCGCTCCCCGCTCCCCGCTCCCGACCCGGCTCGGCCCATGGCAGCAAACATGCTTCCCTCCCATGCGTGCCTTGCCTGCATCCCGCGTCCGCCATGCTCCACCGCCCCCGCTTGGGGACCCCGTGGGCCATCGCCGTCTCCTGGATCCTCGCCCGCACCCTCCTGGGCGGCGACGTCCGCATCCACGAGCTGTTCTATCACCCACCCAGCGAGCTCGACCGCGAGGAATGGGTGGAGCTGGCCAACACCGGCGCGCAACCCATCGACCTCTCCGGCTGGCGCTTCACCGAGGGTGTCCGCTTCACCTTCCCGCCCGGGACGGTCCTCACACCCGGCGGCTTCCTCGTTGTCGCGGCCGACCTGCCCTCCTTCCAGGCCCTTCACCCGGGCGTCACCAACGTCGTCGGCGGATGGGACGGCATCCTTTCCAACTCCGGCCAGCAACTGCGCCTCGTCGATGCCGCCGGCAAGGCGGCCGACTCCGTCCGCTACGCCGACGACGGCGAATGGGCGGAACGCGTCCGGGACGCCGTGGACTACGGGCATCGCGGCTGGAAGTGGGCGGCGGCGGCCGATGGCGGCGGGCGGTCCTTGGAGCTGCGCCAGGTGGCGTTGCCCAACGGACACGGGCGCAACTGGTCCCCCAGCACGGTGGACGGCGGGACGCCCGGGCGCGCCAACTCCACCGCCACCACCAACCTCCCGCCCATCCTCGCCGACGTCCGGCATCGGCCCCTCGTGCCGCGCTCGTCCGAGCCCGTCGTGGTGAACGCCGTCGTCGTGGACGAGGCGCCTTCCACGAATGTCCTCGCCACCTTGCACTGGCGCGTGGATGGGTCCGCCGCCTTCAACACGGCGCCCATGTTCGACGACGGCCAGCACGGGGACGGCGCGCCGGGCGACGGCATCCTGGGAGCCTCGGTCCCACCCCAGGCCAACAACGCGGTGGTGGAGTTCTACGTCGCGGCCACGGATCCCTCGGGCCAGACCCGCACCTGGCCGGCGCCGGCGCTCGACGACGGCGTGCCGCGCCAGGCGCTCAACGCGTTGTACCAGGTGGACGACGCCCAGCAGGCCGACCTGCCCCGCCCCGGCGAGCTGCCCCGCTACCGCCTTGTGCTGCTGGCCGCCGACCGCGCCGAGCTGGAGTCCATCAACCGCAACTCCCCGGCCGCGCCCTTCCCGCAGCCCGCGCCCTTCAACGACCCAACGCGCAGCCATGCCCAGTTCAACGCCACGTTCGTCTCCGTGGATGGGACCGGGGCCGAGCTCCGCTACCTCGTGGGGGTTCGCAACCGGGGCAATGGCTCGCGGACCAAGCTTCCCCAGGGCCTCCGCCTGCACCTGCGCAACGACGACCTGTGGAAGCAGGTCTCGGCCATCAACCTCAATAGCCAGTACACCCCCGCCCAGCTCCTCGGCAGCGCCCTCTACCAACGCGCCGGGCTCGCCGCCGCCGATTCCCGCGCCGTCCACCTGCGCGTCAACAACCGCGACCTCCACGCCCCGGGCTCGCCCAGCTTCGGCTTCTACGTCGCCAACGAGGTCATCAACTCCGAGTTCGCCGCGCGCGCCTTCCCTGCCGACGCCTCCGGCAACCTCTACCGCGGCATCCGCCTCACCGGCAACGGGGCCGACCTCGCCTACCTCGGCACCAACGCCGCCCCCTACCGCGAGAACTACTTCAAGCAGTCCAACACCTCCCAGGACCAGTGGTCCGACCTCGTGAACCTCTGCCGCGTCCTCGACACCGAGCCCGACGCGTCCTTCGCCGACGCCGTCCGCCGCACGCTCAACGTGGACGCATGGCTGCGCTACTTCGCCCTCGAAACCCTCGTGGACAACCGCGAGACCGACCTCGGCAATGGCAACAATGGCACCGGCCAGGGCGATGATTACCACCTCTACCTTGGTCGAAACGACCCTCGCGCCATCGTCGTCCCCTACGACCTCGACACCATCCTCGGGCTGGGTGACACGTCCTTCGACCCCAACGACGGGCTCTTCCGCATGGCCGCCAACCCGCAGGTCGCCCGCTTCATCCAGCACCCGGACTTCGCGCCCGCCTACCACGCGATGCTGCTCGACCTCGCCCGCTCGGACTTCGCACCCGCGCGGTTCAACCCGCTCGTGGACGAGGTCCTCGGCGACCTCGCGGACGCCACCGTGCGCCAAGGGTTCAAGGACTTCGCCGCCGCGCGGCTCGCGGGGGTCCTCGCGCAGATCCCCGTGACCCTCTCCGCCACCAACGCCACGGCCACGTCCGCCAACGGCACCTACCAGACCAGCGCCGCCGCCATCGCCCTCCATGGCCACGCCCATGCCGCCACCACGCGGTCCGTCCTCGTCAACGGCACGCCCGCAACCTGGTCCGCATGGGACGCCTCGTGGACCAACGCCGCCATGGCCCTCCGGCCCGGCCTCAACCGCGTCCTCGTGCAATCCCTCGACGCGTCGGGCCGCGAGACCGCCCGGCTCGTCGTCCCCGTCCTCTCCACGGCGTCGGCCGGCACCACCACGGGCGGCACCGTGGCCGCCACCACCCGTTGGACCCGCGCCGGCAGCCCGTGGCATGTCACCGCCTCCGTCACCGTCGCCAGCGGCGCCGCGCTCGTCGTCGAGCCCGGCGTCACCGTCCAGCTCGCGGCCGGGGCCAACCTCACCATCCAAAACGGCGGCCGCCTCCTCGCCGAGGGCACGGCCTCCGAGCCCATCGCGTTCATCAAGGAACCCAACGCCTCCAACTGGGGCGGCATCACCCTCAACTGCGGCCCCGGCTCGCCCGAGACCCGCCTCGTCCATGCCTGGATCGACGGCAACGGCTCCACCGCCTTCCACTCGACGGCCGGGACGCTCGTCCTCGACCACGTCGCCTTCGGCAACACCACCAAGCAATACCTCTCGCTCGACGCCTCCTCCTTCGTCGTCAGCCACTGTCACTTCCCGCATCCGACGGCCGAGTTCGAGCCGTTGCACGGGGCCGACGGCATCAAGGCGGGCGGCGTGGGCATCCTGCGGCACTGCTTCGTGGGCGCGCCCAAGGGCTACAACGACGCTTTCGACTTCACCGGTGGGAACCGCCCCGGCCAACCCATCCTCCAAGTTCTCCACAACGTCTTCGCCGGCTCCGGCGACGACCAGCTCGACCTCGACGGCACCGACGCATGGGTTGAGGGCAACCTCTTCCTCCATGCCCACAAGAACGGCTCGCCCGACTCGTCCAGCGCCGTCTCCGGCGGCAGCAACGCCGGGCAAACGTCCGAGGTCACCATCGTGGGCAACCTCTTCTACGACTGCGACCAGGCCGTCACCGCCAAGCAGGGCAACTTCTACGCCGTCCTGCGCAACACCGTCGTCCGCATCACCCAGGAGGGCGGCCTCGACTCCGAGTCCGCCGTGTTCAACCTCGCCGACGACGGCACCACGGCCGGCGCGGGACTCCTCCTCGAGGACAATGTCATCGCCGACGCGACAGCCCTCGGGCGCAACCTCAACCCCGCCTCCAGCACCGTTACCCTCCGCCGCAACCTCCTGCCCGCCCCATGGAACGGCCCCGGCGAATCCAACCGCGTCGCACGACCCGTCTTCGTCCACGTGCCCGTGCTCGCCGAGACGTTCTTCGACGACTTCGAGTCCGCGCAGGTCCTGAGGGACTGGCTGCGGCAGGCGCCGTCGTCGCCGGGAGCCGGCCTGGCCGGGTTCGACGCCCCGCCGGGCGCGCGCATCGACGGGTTGCCCCAGGGCGTCCATCGGTCGTCCGACCTGACGTTGCGGGTCGGTCCGTTTGCCACGAACGACCTCCCCGCCGCCGCATGGCCGGGCGGTGCCGGCTACACCCAGTACCGATGGAGCCTCGACGACGGCCCCTGGTCCGAGTGGACGCCCTCGTCCATGCCCCTCGTGTTGACCCACCTTGCGGAAGGCGTCCACCAGCTCGCCGTCGTGGGCCTCAACGACGCCGGGCTCGCCCAGGACGACCCGCGCATCGGCGACGACGCACGCGTCACCCGCTCCGCACCATGGCGCGTCGAGGCCAACGGCGGCCGTCTCCTCATCCACGAGGTCCTTGCCCGCAACCATTCCATCGCCACCGGCCCGGGCGCGTTCGCCGATGCGGTCGAGCTGTTCAACGACTCGGCCGCCGCCCGCGACCTTGGCGGCGTGGGGTTCGCATCGCGCTCGAACCAACCCCCGGCGTTTCGCTTCGCGCCCGGGACCGTCCTCGCGGCCGGCGCACGCCTCGTGCTCACGGCCGACGACGACCTGCCCGCGTCCGCCACGAACATCCCCTTCGGCCTCGACGCGGCGGGCGACGAGCTGTGGTTGATCGACCGCAACGGCGCGGTCCTGGACGG
>JBJSZF010000258.1:0-1697 GCA_046090125.1 Verrucomicrobiota bacterium | reverse complement strand
GTCCTTGGCATCCATGCCGCCGTAGAGGAGCTCGACGCGGCCGCCGCCGGCGAGGCCCTCGCTGGCCAGGAGCTGGAAGAGCCAGTTTTGGGTGTCGCGATACTCGGTGAAGACGATGACGCGGGTGTCGTTCCAGGCGCCGTGGGCCTGGAGGGTGGCGCGGAGCCAACGGAGGAGGCCGGCGGCCTTGGTGTCGGGGCGGAGGGAGGCGTCCTGGGCGAAGCGACGGAGCTCGTCGAGGAGGCGGCGTTCGTCGTGGGAGAGGCCTTGTTGGAGGCGGCTGGCGGCATCGACGGTTTGGCCGGTGGCCTCCTCGAGGTCGTCGTCGTTGGCGAAGTCCTGCTGGAGGTCCTCGGCCCCGCGGCGCAGGGCGCCCAGGGTGGCGGAGGCGGACGCGGCCCCGACGGAGGCGGCGTGCTTCTCGAGGGTGACGGCGAGGGCGGCGGGCGAGGAGAAGAGGCGTTTCTTGAGGAGCTTGAGGACGAACTCGGTGGCGAAGGTCTCGGCGTGGCTGGCGGCGGACCGGAGCCGTGCGGCGGTGTAGTCCCGGAGGGCTTGGTGGGCGCGGCGTTCGGCGGCGGTGTAGTCCAGCTCCATGGGGTGGACGACGCGGTCGGCGAAGCGCCGGGAGCCGTCGTGCTTGAGCTTCAGCTCGGACTTGAGGCGGCGGACCATGACGGCCTGGAGCTGGGCGGGGGAGGGTTCGAGGCCGCGGTTGAAGCGTTGGTTGTCCAGCAGCTCGAGGAGGGCGCGGAAGCTTTCGCGGTAGCCGTTGTGGGGCGTTGCGGAGAGGAAGAGCTTGTGCTCGAACCACGGGGCGAGCGTGCGGATGGCCTGGGTGCGAAGGGAGGGGAGGGCGTAGGCTCCGTTGCCGGACGGGGCGACGTTGTGGGCCTCATCGACGACAAGGAGGTCGTACGGGCGCGGGTAGGTGGGCTGGCCCTCGCCAGGAAGGGTGTCGCGGAAGAGCTGGAGCGGGCCCTCGCGCTTGAGGAAGTCCATCGAGGTGATGAGGCGGGGGAAATGGGTCCATGGGTTGACGTGGAGGCCGCGCTTGCGTCGCAGGGCCTTGAGGGCCTCGGTGTCGATGATGCGGAACTCGAGCCCGAACTTTTCCCACATCTGCTGCTGCCATTGGAGCTGGATGCCCGAGGGGCACACGACGAGGACGGTGCGGGCACGATGGCGGAGGAGGAGCTCCTGGATGACGAGCCCGGTCTCGATGGTCTTGCCGAGGCCGACGTCGTCGGCAATCAGCAGGTTGACGCGGGGCATCCGGAGGGAGCGGGCGAGCGGGTCGAGCTGGTAGTCCTCGATCTCGATGCCGCTGCGGAACGGGGATTGGAGGGTGCGGTCGTCGGCGGACGCAATGGCCGACCACTTGAGGGCGAGGAGGAAGGTGTCGAGGGCGACGGGCGCGTCGAAGCCGGTGGGCTTGGGGAGGGCGACCTTGCCGAGGACCTCGGCCCCGGGCTCGATGCCCCACAGGAAGGAGGCTTCCTCGCCGAGGCCTTGGTCGTCGAGGGAGGCGACCTCGACGAGGAGCCGGCCGGGAAGGGGGGTGGAAGCCCGGGTCTCGCCGAGCTGGGAGGCCTTGAGGTGGGTCACCACGTAGTTGCGGCCGCGTACCCGGACCATTTGTCCCACCTCGGGCACGAAGCCGGAGAGAGGTTCGGTGGCAAGCGGGTGGGGCGGTG
>JBJSZF010000257.1:0-5853 GCA_046090125.1 Verrucomicrobiota bacterium | reverse complement strand
CCGCAAGCGACGCGGAGCCGCCATCGCTACGGGACGTCCGGCCACGGGTCCCATGCCTGCCCCTGCCACCGCCCGGGGACCCGTGGAAGATGCCGCCCCCGCTTCGCACGCTGAGATCGGCGACCCGAGCCGCGCCGATCTTGGCAGGGAAGACAACGCGGGCACGGAACCCCCAGTCGATGTCGTCAACGAAATAGAAGGCGCCCCACCCATCGAGGTCCTCGCGCCGCACGAACGCCAAGAGATCGATACCAGCCCCGCCGACGTGGTAGAGCGAGGGGAGGAAATCGACGGCGCGGAGAATGTTGCGCAGGACGATGTGGAGGCACCGCAACCGAAGGCCCTCGCCATCGACACCGCGAACACGAGGCGCGCATTTGCCGAAGCCTTGGCCGGACCGATTCCGTTGGATCGGTCGTGCTTGCTCGATCTGCTTCCGCAATTCCTTCGTCCTTCGCTCGTTACGGGCCTCGCACCGGCCCGCGCCTCGCTCACTCCTCGGCTTGCAGAAGCATCTGCTTCGCAATCACTTCCCTCCCAACTGAATCGGCCCGGCTTAGCCGTGCCACGGTCCATCCATGAGGAAGCCTTCGACGATGAGACCGACCCAGAAGCCGACGTGAACCAGGACCGTCCCCACGGCGCTGACAACGCCGAAAACCAGGACGAGCAAGACGGTAAGGAAGGAGGCGACGGACCCGGCACTGCGAAAGCGGCGGTCTTCCATGGACGGGTCGGCGCGCCGTGGCGGGGATGCGTGTGGGACAGTGTGCGACGGTTGGAAACGAGGCGGAGGGCAACAGGTGCGATGCCCCGGACGACCCCGAAGGCCATCCTGAAGGAGTCGTGAAGGAAGAGGGGCTGGCGACCATGGAGTGGCACCGGATCTAGGTCCGTGAGGCTGGGCCACGGACCCGCGCCCCGTGTCCCAAAAATCCCCGCCCCAACGGGGCAGCCCCATGTCAGCCCGGGGCGAAACCCCGGGTTGGCCGGCCTAACAACCAGCCAAGCCACGGTAGGACGCCCCACCCATGGTTCATGCCCGGATGCCAGTGTTAGCTCGTCCGGACAGGGCTCAGGCCGGTGGGGGCTTGGGAAGGCCGAGGCATTGACCCAGGCTGGCATGGGGCGCCCCTTTGGTGTTCAACGACGGGTATTGTTCCCGGCTCCACTCCGGAGCCATCCACCTTTCATGGCTCGGTCGGTTTGTTGCGCCGCGTGAGGGCGAGGCGCTCGGCAATCCACACCTTGATCAGCGACTGCCTCGGCACCCCCAGTCGGTCCGCCTCCAGGTCCAGGCGGGCCAACATCCATTGGGGGAAATCGACATTCACGCGCTTGGCCTCGTGGCCGGGACGCACGGCCTTGGTGAGATCGAGGTAGGGAAGGATGTCCTCTTGCAACGCAGAGCCGAGGTGGAGGGGGACAAGCCCCACGAGGACAGGGGGATAGGGAAGGGAGGGATCTTGTAACGGTGGGGGGCAGGGATCTTGTAACGCAACGGGGCTGGGTTCTGGTTTAAGGTGTTGATGGACAGGTTTTCAGGTCTCCTTGCGTTGCAAGGGGCCTCCGGGCTGGGGAGCCTAGGCTTGTCGGAACGCTTCCAGGAGCCGGGAGGGCGGGCACGCCACTGGCGGACGCGCTTGGAGTTGGCGGGGCCCTTGAAGGAGTCGGCGTTGGCAGGATGGTTGAGCCACATGGCCTGGCTAGGACGCTTGCTGGCCTGGCGACAGTCGGGCTTCGCCCAGAACGATTGCCGTCCGCGATGACGGGGATCGGGATGGACTACACCGTTGCCATGGAGGCACTTGGAGGGATTTTAGACGCCGGCCACAGGGGGGAAGAAGGAAGAAGGGCTGGCACCTGGATCGGAAGAAGACGCCGCCAAGCACACGCCGCCACAACGGCATTTCAGACCGGCAGAATCCATTGCTTTAGGGAATGGCGCTGACAGGTAGATTCCTGCGTCATTCTTCGCCGGTGATGGTGAGCGCGCTGTTAAACTTGGTCGTTTGTTGCGTCTAAAGCGACTGTAGCGAATACAGGTTGAAATTCTGCGTCAGGAACTGATACGTTCAGGCCATGCTGACCACGCGCACCAATCGTCTGGATCCGTCCCTCATTCCGGCGCAACAACTCGCAGAAGTGGCCAAGATGTTCGCGAGGCCAGATCATGTCGCGCTGATCGACTCGCAGGGCAACCAGACACACATCCCCGAAGCCCTGTTCGCCCACTTTGCCCGGATTGTACGGCTCATGTCGGAACGGAAGGCCATCGTGATGTTGCCGGAGGACGAGGCCTTCACCACCCAGGCGGCGGCGAACTACCTGGGCATGTCGCGGCAGTTCCTCGTCAACCTGCTGGAGAGGGGCGAGATCCCTCACCACCGCGTGGGCACGCATCGGCGCGTCACCTTCAAAGACCTCCTGGAATACGAAAAGAAGCGGGATCGGACACGCCACGAGGCCATGGGCCGGCTCTCGGAAGAAGTCATCAAGGCCGGGAAGTACTTCCCCACTCCAGATCCCGGACAGGAGCAATGAGGGCTGATTTCAAGGTCGTGTTGGATGCGTGCGTCCTGGCCAACTACGGCGTGGCCAATCTGCTTTTGCTCCTGGCAGAAAAGCCGCGCCTGTACCTCCCGCTCTGGAGCGACGAGATCCTTGAGGAAACCCGACGAACCCAGGTTGGCAAACTAGGCTGGGAATCTCGCTTGGCGGACCACTTCCAACTCCAACTGCGCAGCCAGTTCCCGGAATCCCTGGTGACCGGTTACGCACACTGGGTCGGCGAATGCGCCAATGATCCCAAGGATCGCCACGTCTTGGCTTGCGCCATCCACAGCAGGGCGGAGTTGGTGCTGACGTTCAACCTGAAGGATTTCAAGGCGAGCGCTCTGGCTCCATGGGGAATAGCCGCCGTGCATCCCCAGGAATACCTCCTCACACTGTTCGAGTTGGAACCGTTGCTGGTCATGCACCAGCTCGGCGCCGTTTCCCAAAAGCGGGGGATGCCGGTGGGAGACCATCTGATCGACCTGGGCCGATTTCTGCCGGCGTTTGCCTCGCGGGTACTCGAAGAACTGGAATCATGAGCGGGCTCTCCATGGGAGACATCGGGGTGACCCGAGGATGGAAGGCTTTGATGCACGCCCCCTTTTCCGAACGAACCTGGCAAGGGCGTGCCTGGGTATGTGGTTTCAAACCTGCTTGAGGACGGAATGCTTCGACGCGGTTGGGTTGATGTGTTTTGCCTTGCGCCTGTCGAGGGACAGACGCCTGCGTCAGCTCAACCAAATTCTTGGTTCACGCCCTCATGGTCGTTTCCTGTGGGATGCTTGTGGATTCAAGTCGGTGCTGATCCGGAAGGCGGCACTGGATCTGGAGAAGGCTCGGTGGGTGGTGGTGGGTGCGGTCCGGCGTGCACGGCCCGATGGGCAGGAGATCCTATCGGCGGCGGAATCCATCCGAGGCCATTCTTGGGTGGAGATGTGTGAAGGACATGGGGATTGGGGACGGCACGGGGTGGCGGCGCTGGCGACAAGGCATCTGGGGTAGCCGTTGGTGGAAGTGGCCGGGAAGATGCCGGGCCTGAAGTACGGATCCCTGGCGCAGGGAGCCGGACGGCTCTGGCGACGGGCGGCGGAACGAGGGGAATGGAAGGAGTTCGCGGGGCGGAGCCGTGGGAAAGGCAAGTGATACGGGGCCGACCCCACAGCATCCCGTCGGCCTGAGGTCCTCGGGAAGCACGCGCTCTGACCCAGTCTCCCTTTGCTCCCGCAACGAGTCTCCTTTTGAACGCTCGCCGACAGCATCATCTCCGTAAGCGATTCGCTCCACGCCCATGGTCCGTGCCCATACCCACCCCACACCTCCTACGCCTCCCAGCACAGACCACCCGCAGCAACCCCCCGAAAGGTGTGGCTGATGGGGACCAAAAACCTACTCTCTCCCTCCGTGAGCCGGGAACGATTCCTTGAACGGCAGGCCGACGCGCTCGCAAGCGCCTCCCGCCTTGCAGAGGCCGTGGCACAGACGGAAAGCCCCCTGGTACGCGACGCCACAATCCAGCGATTCGAGTTCACCTTCGAGATCATCTGGAAGACGCTGAAGCTGTATCTGGAACGTCAGGGATATGAATGCGGGGGGCCACGACCGACCTTGAAACGGGCCTTCGCCGAGAACCTAATCAACAGTCCCGATGAAGCGGACACGTGGCTTCGGATGCTCGAAGATCGCAATCTCACCACGCACGCCTACGACGAGGCTCTCGCGTCCCGAATCCATGACCACATCGTCCATGCCTACTCCCCATTGCTCCTGGGAATGGCGCGTCGAATCCAGTCACTGTCGTGGGATTGACCCGATGAACACGCCCACCCTCCGCGAGCGCGACCTGGCATGGCTCCGTCAAACCTTCCAACGCTTTCCCTGGATCGGTGAGGCCCGAGTCTTCGGATCCCGTGCCACGGGCACCGCCCGCCGTGCATCCGACATCGACCTCGCCATCTCCGCACCGGAGGCCACGCCGCACCAATGGCACGACCTCGTCGAAACGCTGGAATCCGCTCCCATCATCTACGATCTCGACGTCGTCCGGATCGACCAAACCCTCAATCCGCGACTGAACGAAAAGGTCCTCCGCGAGGGCCTGCGCATCTATCCGGAAACCTCCGGTAAGGCCCACGTTGCGTAAGCGAACCCCGGGCGGCCCAAGAGCGCCATGGGAAGCCTTCCCCATGCCACCCACGCCGTATCCGCGCCCACGCGGCATCACCGGTCTCACCTCGTACCGTTCCATCTGCCCGCGAGTCACCCCAGCTCGCTGTTCACCTTCAACTCCCGCCACACCGCATCCGCGGTCCCCTCCCCACGCAGCAACCCGCGGTCGATCGACACCGTCCGCTCCTGTTCCTATTGCCCCATGACGCTGCGAACAGAGTCGCCTGCGGAAGGGGATTTGACGCCTTCCCAGTGTGGACATAATTTGTCCACATCGTGAAGACCGTGACCGTCCGAGACTTGCGTAACTCCTTCCCCATGCTTGAGGCGTGGCTCTTGGAGGGTCAGGACATCTGCATTGAAAAAAGAGGCCAGCCGATAGCAATTCTCACCGCATGGCGCGGCGACGCCTCCGCCCGGCCTCAGAAGCCGGACTTCGCGGCCCGGCGTCGGGCGATTTGGGGTGACCGCGTCTTCACGGAGGCGGAAGTGGCCGCCATGCGGGCTGATGCATTGGAAGGGGAGGAAGGATGAGATGTTTTCCCGACACGTCCTTTCTCTGTGCGCTGTATCGGGCACAGGCCAACTCCGGGCGTGCAGATCGCTTCATGGCCGGGCTGGATGGCTCCCTGGGTGTGTCGAGCCTCGTGTTGCTGGAATTCCGGCAGTCCGTCCGCCTTCAGGTTCGGCTGCATCTCAATGACCGCAGCGAGGGCTTCGCGCAAACGGAGGGCCAGCAGGTGCTGAACGCCCTTCAGATGGATCTCAACGCTGGCTTGCTCACGACGATCCCCGTGGATTGGTCCGCCGTGCATCAGCGTGCCGAGGCGTTGAGCAACGCCCACACCCTCGCCGCAGGGCATCGGCTGGCAGACATTTTGCATGTCGCCACGGCACTGCAGCTCGCGGCGACGGAGTTCCTGACCTTCGACGTCCATCAGAAGAAGCTGGCCGAGGCCGAGGGACTCATCGTGCCGGTATGACGGGCGTCGTCCGGCGGCTGCGAGACGAGGGCAATGGGTCGGTCCCGTAGGATGGACCATTGGGACTGACGCTCAGGGTTGCCCGATGGCACGACCGCTTCGCATCCACGTGGTCGAAGGTTGGCATCATCCTAGAAACGGCAGTTGG
>JBJSZF010000256.1:0-16914 GCA_046090125.1 Verrucomicrobiota bacterium | reverse complement strand
GGCCGATCCAGCGGTCCCAACGGGCGTGGAGCGCGGCCGCGTTCCAGAGCACGATCATGAGCGCGCCGTTCTCCTTGGGGTCCCAGCCCCAGAACCGGCCCCAGGATTGGTCCGCCCAAATCCCGCCGAGGACCGTCCCGGTGAAGCTGAACAGCGTGGAGAAGCACAGGATGCCATAGACCATGCGGACCAGCGACTTGCCCAGCTCCGGCTTCAACGTCCGTCCACCGACCCCCAGCGCCACCCACAACAGCGACAGGAACCCCGCCACGTAGGTGGACGCGTACCCGAGCGTCACGATGACCACGTGCGTCGCCAGCCAGAAGTTCGTGTCGAGCACGGCGCGCATCATCTCCATCGTGTCGCCCGCCTGGGCGAGGTAGTGGGCGACGATCAAGGTTGCGAACGACAGCAGGCCCGCCACCGCCAGGCCCAGGGCATTGCGCCAGAAGCGCTCGATCACCAAGCCGAGGGCCGACGCGCCCCACCCGATGAACACGGCGGAGCTGTATAGGTTCGTCACCGGCGGGCGGCCCTCCAGCCACATCCGAGTCACAAGACCCGCCGTGTGCACCACGAACGCCGCCATCACCAGCCACCACGCCGCGCGGCGCACGGGCTCGGACAACGTGAACCAGAAGATCCCTGCCAACACGAACGCCACCATGTAGAGGACCATCGCGGAATAGAACGGCTCCGCCCGGTTGAACACCTGTTCCCGGGCCGCCTTGGAGAGTTCCAGCGCGAACGTCCCCGACAACGTCCTGGCGTGCTCGGCCACGGCCGCGTTGAAGCCTGCGGCGTCGCCCTTCGCCCCGGCGTCGGCCATGCGGGCGAACAGTGCGAGGCTGGGGTGCAACGGGACCGTGCCCGCCTGCGCGATGAGCCGCGACACCTCGGCCTCCGGGAGCTGCTCCTCGTTGATCAGGTGTCGGAGCAGGGCGACGGGCACCGAGGATTCGAGCAACGCCTCGCCCATGCGCATCCAGTTGTCGCGCTCGCGCTCGGGATGGTGCGGCGGCACGACGAGGGGCGGCTCCATCCCGTGCATCGCGAGGTACGTCTGCGCGTGGTCCAGCATCCGCGTGAGCGCGTTGGTGTCGAACTCGCGCCCGGCGAACCGCGCGCGGAAGGCCGCCGTCCCGGCCGGGATGGAGGCCGCGTAGTCCGCAAGCTGCCCGCCAAACGACGTCGCGTTGGGCGGCTGGATCGTGCTCTGGAGCCGCATGTAGAGGGTCACGGCGGACCCCAGCTTGAGCACGGCCTGCTCGTAGGGGTCGCGCGAGGCATCGGCCTTCTCGCGGGCCAGCGCCGATTGCTCGCGTAGCTTTTCCAGGTTGGGAGCCAGCTTGTTGAAGGAGTAGTGCTTGCCGTCGTCCGCCGGGTCCGACGCGTCCAGCATCGGCAGCCCGAACAACGACTTCAGGTCCGGGTGGTCGATGCGGAACACGCGCCGATCGTTGGCGGCGTTCGGCTGCGTCATCAGCTCCAGGAGCCACTCCATCGCCGACAGGGCTCGGCCGCCGCCCGCCTCGCGGAGCGTTTGCTTGCCACGGATTTGAAGGAGCGAGTTGCGTGCCACGGAGTCGAGGGGCTGCACGCGCCCGTTGAACACCACGGGGAGGCGGCCCATCGCGGACACGTCCATGCCGCCGCGCCCGGGTGAGGGCGGAGTGAGCTTGGAACCGGCCCATGCCAGGGCCACGACGGCGAGGAGAAGGGCTCCCCAACGCTGGAGGAAGTGGGACTTCATGCGACGGCGGGCTTCGAGTTGGAGGAAGGACCGGGACGGGGCGACGGCGTGGGGGACGGGCTGGAGGGCTTGGACGGGCGCGAACGGCGGCCCACGAAGTCCACGAGGTGGATGAGGAACTGGACCATCAGCCCACCGAAGACGAGCACGGTCCCAAAGTAGGGTCCGAGCCACGATGGGTTGCGCACGACTTGCAGGGCGCTCGTGCCGCGGCCACCGCTCTCGAGTTGCTCGCGGCCCATCTGGAACTGGTAGAACGTCAGCCCGCCATGGCGCAGCGGCTGGTTCATGTAGATGTCCACCACGCGCTTCTCGCCTTGGGCCGGGTGATCCAGCTCGACGCGGCTCTCGAAGTTCTTGGGGGTGGTGGTGCCGCGATAGATCTCGTGCTTGGTCCGGAGGAGCGTGAGCGCGAACGGTTGGTAGTAGCGCGTGGGCCGCAGCTCGATGCGCCAGCCGGATGCCGGGCCCGGGAGACGCTGGGGCAACAGCGCCGGCGCCACCAGCCAGGTGCCCAGCGACCCGCCGCCCGCCTCCACCTCCACCACGGCGGCCGGTTGGTCCCGCCGGTCCATCGACAACGAGGGCGGCAACGGGAGCAGGACGAAGCCCGCGCCCGCGCCTTGCGACGACGCTGGCGGGAGATTCGTGTCCAGCATGGGCGCGCGCCGTCGGACATTGGCGTTCTGCGCCAGTTGCCGGACCCTGAGCGTGAACGGCACGCGCTCGTGCCGGAACTCCCCGCCCTCCTTGAGCAGGGTGGACGGCACCGCCACCACCTGCTCGCGTTCCCCGCCCTCCACGTCCGTCACCAATGCGAGCTCGTGCTTGGCGAAGTCCTCGGAGTAGTTGCGCGTCTCGCCCTCGCGGAAGCTCATCTGGCTCTCGCGCGACATCAGGTCCGTGAAGAGCTGGCCCAGAAGGAGCAGGATGAGGCCGACATGCGTGAGGACGATCCCTGACTTGCTCCATGCGAACTTGAACCGTCGGACATGGGCGGCGACGAGGTTGGCCAGCAGCAGCCCGCCCACGAGGTAACCGCCCGGGAACACGGGGATCAGCGGCCGCGCGAAGTACGCCTCCGGGGGCAGGGGAGCGACCTGGAGCGCGAACAGGTGGGCCGTCTTCCGCACCGCCGCGTTCATCGCGACGGCGTCCACGAAGAAGCTCTTGAAGAAGCGTTCTTGAACCAAGTACAGCCCCATGGGTTCCTGTGCCAGCGTCCCAAGGAACACCAGCACGATGCCCAGCACGAGCAACGTGACCGTCAACCCCAACGAGCTCAGGAAATCCAAGACGCGCCTCGCCATTGGCCTCATCCTATCTCAATTGGGAAAACTCGACCCGATTTTTTCCTGATTTCAAGGAGCGCTCGTGGTGACAAGGCGACGGGGGGCTTTGTGCCATCTCCCATCCGGTGAGTGACCCTGCGATCACGACCCGAAACCATCCCCTGGCACCGCGCCCGGGTCGTCGGCCTCCCGATGGCCTGGGCGTCTCCATGAGGCGGACACATGAACGTTTCCTTGGATGCACCGTTGCCACGGCCCCGAGCCTTCCTGTAACCATTTGAAGGACATGGGCTTCATGGGGCTGGGAAAACCAAGGAACCCGGAGGAACACCGTTATTACCTCCTGCCGGGACAAGGAAGGGGGGCGCGCAACAAGGCGCGCATCCATCTTCTGGCCGCATGGTCCGTGGGTCTTCTGGCTTCCGCTGCTCTGGGAGCCCTCTTCTGGTGGATGGCCAAGCCACTGTAGCATCCCCCCTTGGGTGCCTCCTGGCGAAGGTCCGATGCCTGCGGGGCCAGTGGCCGTTTGCTCCTCCGTCTTCCTGCTTCCCGTTGCCCGGATTCGCGGGCAGCCTCCGCCCATGATTCCTCGCGTGATGTCCCGTTGGGCGGCCTGCGGTGTCGCGGCCGTGTTGTGCGTCGTTGGGATGGCCGCCCATGCGGCCGGTTTGGCGGACCAAGTCGCGCTCCAGACCTGGACCCTGCGCAACCTGAACTTCGACCAGGTGGTGGAGTTCGCGCAGCGCCACGGCATCAAGGACCTGCAACTCATCCCCAACCACCTCGACTACAAGAAGGAGTCGAAGGAGCAGTGGGCGGCCAAGAAGGCCAAGCTCGAGGCGGCCGGCCTGCGTGCCTACACCTATGGCGTGGCGGGCACGTCGATGAACAAGGAGGAGAACCGCCAGTTGTTCGAGTTTGCCAAGGCCATGGGGATGAAGCTGGTCGTGGTGGAGCCGGGCGACTTCCGCATCTGGGACAACCTCGAGGAACTGGCCAAGGAGTACGACATCCGCGTCGCCGTCCATAACCACGGCATCAAGTCCCTGTACGGCAACCCCGCCATCGTCCGGCAGGTCCTGGGCCACCGCGACGCGCGCCTGGGCGTGTGCCTCGACGTCGGCTGGATCACGAGCGCCCACTTCGACGCCGCCCAGGTCTTCAACGACTACAAGGGCCGCGTGTTCGACATCCACCTGAAGGACAAGAAGGTCCAGAAGACGGCCAAGGGCGACGACGTGGCCAATGACACACACGTGGGGCAGGGCGACGCCAACTACGCCGGGCTGTTCAAGGTCCTCCGCGCGCAAGGATACGCCGGCCGGCTCGCCATCGAGACGGACAGCCAGGACTTTGCGCGCCAGCCCGACGAATTCGTTCGCAAGGCCAAGGAGTTCGTCGCTGGGTCCGAGGCGAGCCGGTAGGCGTGTGCCGCAGGCGCGCCCTCCCGCGCGGGGCGGGCGCATTCGGGGTTGAGGCTTGCATCGGCATGCCTGGGCAACACCCTCTCGCCGCCCCGTTGCGCGGGGCCCCCGCTTGAACGTGACTCCTCGCAAGACCGGCTACTACGTCCTCGAAGGCCTCAACAGCTTCGCGACCTCCTACTTCTTCAACTACCTGCTGCAACGCCTGAAGCGGGACCTCGGGATGGAGGACCTGACCGTGTTGCTGGTGTGCGTCGTCCACGGGTTCCTGTACATCCCGTGTTCCTACTACGGCGGCGTGTTTGGACAACGGGCGGGCTACTTCACGTGCCTGGGCCTGGGGATTCTTGGCCAAGGCGTGGGCGTGGGGCTTGCATGGATGGCGCCGGCCGCATGGGCACAGGTCGCGGGCCTTGCCGTCTGGACGGCGTCGATGTGCCTCGTGTGGCCGATGCTGGAGGCGCTGGTGAGCGAGCGCGAGCCGCGGGACCGCCTGCCGGGCAAGGTGGGCCTCTACAACGTGGTGTGGGCGTCCACCGCCGCCGCCGGCGTCTTCCTGGGCGGTTCCATCTACCGCTGGCTGGGCGCGGCAAGCTTGTATTGGCTGCCCGTGGGCATCCACGTGGCGCAGCTCGGGTTGCTGGCATGGCTGAAGCCGCGCCATGACGCATGGGTGGCTGCGGCTCCCGTGCCTGCCCCGGGCCGCGCAGCCGAACCGTCCACGCCGCATGGCCCGGCCTTCTTCATGCGGCTGGCGTGGCTGGGCAACCCGTTCAACTACATGGCCATCAACACCGTCCTGGCCATCGTGCCGGCCCTGTCCGTGCGCATGGACCTCGACATCCAGACGGTGGGCTGGCTCATGTCCACGTGGTTCATCGTCCGCGCCCTCGGCTTCGTGGTGCTCTGGCACTGGCAGGGATGGCACTACCACTTCGGATGGTACGTCGCCTCCTTCGTGCTGCTGCTGGCGGGCTTCGTCGGCGTTGTCCTCGCCCCCAACATCCTCGTCCTGGTCGTCGCCCAGGTGGCCCTCGGCTGGGCCAGCGCGCTCCTTTATTACTCGTACCTGTTCTACGCCATGGATGGCACCGACGAGCACGGCGCGCATGGCGGCATCCATGAGGCCTTCATTGGCTGCGGCATCTTCGGCGGCCCGGCCGTCAGCACCGTCGCCGTCTGGTCCACGGGCAACCCGACGTCGCCCGCGTGGGCCGTGGGGTTGTTTCTTGCGGCCGGCGTCGCCGCTGCCTGGGTCATCCGCGCCCGCGCCCGGCGCATGGCGTCCGCGTAGGTGCGGTCGCCGCAGGCCTTCGCCCGGCGGCGCAACCGGCCTGTCAGGCGCACCCGCACCCGGGCCCGCAGGATCCCTCCATGTCGGCCTCCGTGGGCGCGCGTCCCAGCTCGAAGGTCTTGCCGATCCAGCGCGCGATGTCCTCCTGGAGCCGGATCATCTCCTCGCGCGCCTCCAGGAAGTCGCGGGCGACGTCGTTGGCCACCAGCGCCTCGCGTTGGCGTTCGAAGTCCGCCACCTCGGTCTCGCCCAGCATCTCGCCGGACTCCTGCCGCTGCTGCAACTGGGCGCCGCGTCGGCTCACCAGATCGAATTGCATGCGGGCCTCGACGTCGCCGGAGAAGCGCTCGATGCGAACCCGGATGGACTCGAACTCGGGCGAGCCCGCCAAGGCCTCACAAAGCTCGCGCGTGCGCGCGCCCACGACGTTCCCGTTGACTGTTGCTTCCATGCGGCATGAGACGCACGCGGCATGGATTGGTTCAACCAGCAATTCCGGCGGTGCCGGTGCCCGATGCGCGCGGCCGGCGTGCGCCCTCCGCAGCCGTTCCGTGCGCCCGTCTTTGATCGTTCCCGCCGATCGCGCGGTCGATGACGCCATGAACCATCAAGTGAAGCTGGGGCGGGCTAGGGCGACGTGGATCAAATGGGTGACGTGCGTGGCCCTTGCAGGGATGACGTGGCTGCGGATGGCCGGGCAAGGACTGCCCAATGCCATCGCCGTGCAATGGACGGCTCCGTACCACTCGGAAATGACGGGCACGGAGCCCGTGTGGTTCGGACGCGACGGCTCGGCGTTGCTTGGGCAGGTGGGGCGCACCAACTGGTTGTGGGTGGCGTCCGACGGGCGCCGGGCGACGCTGTCCGACCCCTACCTCGGCGACATGATGCAAAACTGGGGGATCGTGTACCTCACGTCGCGGGCCCTTCTCACGGAGGTCCGAACGGGCGGCATGATGGCCACGAACTCGGACTGGCGCCTGTATCGCCGGGGCGAGGACGGCACGGTGACGGTCTCGATCCTCAAGGTCGGTGGAACCGCCTATCCACCCACGTCGGGCACGACCGCGATCCTGAGCGGCCGAAGCGTGACGCGGGCGGTGTCGCGTTTGCCGCCCGACGGATGGTTTGCGAGCGAGTTGGACACGGGCTCCGGACCGACTGCGACGATTCCGAACCGCATGTTGACGTTGTACAAGGTGGACGGCACTGCGTTGGAGACCGGCACGGCCCGGCCGGTGCTGGCGATGGAGCGTGGGCAGCCCATGCAACTGCGGATCGAGCTCGCGTCCGCGGCGCCGGTGGTGGTCCAGACGTCGGAGGACCTCAAGAACTGGCTCCCATGGGCGGCGTTGCTGGAGCCTGGCGCGTCCGTCTTCCTGCCGGTGACGGACACGGGCAAGCCCAAGCGCTTCTTCGCCGTGCAGCAACTCGACGGGGCGACCGGGCGGGGAAACCCTTGGGAATAGGTGAATCAGCCAAGCATGAGGGCGACCTCGGGTTGCCTGGGTGATCCCTCCGTGCCATTGCCGACCTTGCCCCATGCGTTGGCGAATCCAGCCGTCGTGGCCAGGGCATCGAGGTTCAAGCGTTTCAGAATGTCAGCCGTGATGGGGCGCTTGGCATCTTTGAAGACCCATGAGCCTAGAACCGGCAGTTGACCTCCGTTCGCCGCCCATCCCGGGCCGGCGTTGGCGGGGGTGACGGGCGGTATTGCGGCCATGCGACGCCGTCGTCAGCCGCTCGGGACCCCCAATAGCCCGTTCGCACGGGTCCAACATGTCAAAATCTGGCACCAAATCCGCCGCCAGCATTCCTTGGCCGTCAACGGCTCCGAAGTTTGCCGCAGCCCGCTCAGAAACAGGCTCAACCCGGTCAAAAGCGACCATGCCTCCTGCCCGTCCCCAGGCGTGCTCGTGATCTTCAGCCGGAGCTGCCTCGCCGTCTCCACCGCTCGCCCCACCCCCGTCAGCAGCCGCGGTCGGCACGTCACCGCCCCCCGCCCACGCGCCGGGTCCGTGCACGCCACAAAAGGCTCCCCCCGTTGTACACCACCCCAACGTTCCGGGCCGCCACCCGGCTCCTCAAAAGGTCCCGCGTCATGAACCCGCTCCAGCCCCGCTGGTTCTTCAGCTCGTCCATCGCGTCCTCCGCGTCCGCCCGTTGCTGGTACAGGTCGCACAGCCCCGGCAGGCGATGCGCGGACCTCCGCCCTCCCCGTTCCGTCGCCCTCCGGTACACCCCCACCCGCCGCTCCCGGGTCCAGCCCGTCAGACGCAGCGATCCCTCGATCCCTTCCCATCGGTTGACGCCCTTCTTCCAGCCGTCCCGTTGCTTCAGCAGCTTGCCCAGCGCCCGCACCCCCTTGGTCATGCGCACCCGGAAGAGGTATCGCAGCCTGCGCCGCTCGAACTCCCCCATGAGGCGCTCAACCCCACAGGCAGCGTCCCGGCGTGTCAGTTGGGGCCATTGCTCCGGCCTGAGTCTGTCGATGAGCCGCCACAGGTTGGCCATCCGGCGTTGGGAGCGCGGGATTTCCCGGTGGAGTTTGTGGATGAGGACGTGGCGACGGTGGAGCGGACGGTGTCGATCGACCGCAGGTTGCTGCGTGGGGAGGTGACCGCGGAGGCGGTGTGACGGAAGTTGATGGTGAACAGCAAGCTGGGGTGACGCGCGGTCAGATGGAACGGGAGGAGGTGGGACACGCGATGCCGCGTGGGCGCGGATCAGGGGAGGGGGGCATGGGCAAGGCTGCCCATGGCGTTCTTGGCCCGCCTGGGGTCTGCTTACGCACCCTGGCCGGTGCCGGAGGTTGCCGGATAGATGCGCAGGCCTTCGCGGAGGACCTTTTCATTCAGGCGCGGATTGAGGATCGGGTCGATCCGGACGACGTCGAGATCGTAGATGATGGGAGCGGACTCCAGCGTCTCGACGAGGTCTTGCCATGGGTGCGGCGTGGCCTCCGGTGCGGAGATGGCGAGGTCGATGTCGGATGCACGGCGGGCGGTCCCCGTGGCGCGGGATCCGAAGACTCGGACCTCACCGATTCAGGGAGAGCGTTGGAAGGTTGGACGGAGCCATGCCAGGTCACGCTCGCGGAGGGTGGGCGTGTTCATCGGGTCAATTCCATGACAGTGACTGGATTCGCCGTGCCATTTCCAGGAGCAACGGGGACTAGGCATGGACGATGTGGTCATGGATTCGGGAGGCAATCGCCTCGTCGTAGGCGTGTGTAGTGAGATTGCGATCTTCGAGCATCCGCAGCCACGTGTCCGCTTCCTCAAGACTGTTGATCAGGTTCTCGGTAGAGGCCCGTTTCAAGGTCGGCCGTGCTCCCCCCGCATTCATATCCCTGACATTCCAGATACCGCTTCAGAGCTTTCCAGACGATTTCGAAGGTGAACTCGAACCGCTGGATTGGTGCGTCGCGTACCAGGGGGCTTTCCGTCTGTGCCACGGCCTCTGCCAGGCGGGAGACGATTGCGAGCGCGTCGGCCTGCCGTTCAAGGAATCGTTCCCGGCTCAGGGAGCCATGAAATGCCGGCAAACCCAGGCGGCGGACAAGGCCCCGGCGGCGTCTGCGGCCAAGCCGGCCCAAACCGCGTGGCGGGTGCGGCGAATGCCCACGGAGCCAAAATAGACGGCCAGGACGTAGAAGGTGGTCTCCGTGCTGCCGAACAGGGTCCCGCCCGCGAGCGCCAAGTAGCTGTCGGGGCCATGAGCCTTCACGAGGTCGCCGTAAAGGGCCAGCGTGCCGGAGCTCGTCAACGGACGGAGCAGGGCCATGGGCAGCAACTCTGGTGGAAAGCCCAGCCAGCCAAGCGGCGTGGCCAACCAACGCGACAGGTGATCGATGGCGCCCGATCCGCGGAAATAGCCGATGGCGACCAGCATGGCGGCCAGGTACGGGATGATGCGCACGGCGGTCTCGAAGCCCTCGCGGGCCCCGACGACGAACTCCTCGTGGACCCGCAGGCCCCGGCCGGCGGCGTAGAGGGGGAGCGCGGCCAGCACGAAGGGGATGGCGGCCACGGAGGCCGCTTGCAAGGCCCGGACCCATGTGGCCGCGAGGGACAGCCCCCCGCTGGAATCCCCCAATGCCGCCTGGCTCCACGTAAACCATGCGAAGCATGAGGCCAACGCCCCCAAGGCCGCCAGGGCCCATGGACGCATGGGCGCGACGCAGGACATGTCCAGCGCCGCCTCTTGGGCGGGCGGAGGGTGCCCCTCTTCCCGTGGACCGGGCGGCGCCGTGGCCGGCATGACGACGGGGTCCAGGCGGAAGACGGCCAGCCGGCCGAGCGCCTTGAGCACGACCAACCCGGCAAGCGACGAGCACGCCGTGGCCAGCAAGGTGGTCCCGACCAACGCCGCGGGATGGCGACCACCCTGGGCCGCAAGGAGGGCGATCGCCGTGACCGGGATCAGCTGAACCGACCCCGTGTTGATGGCGAGGAACGTGCACATGGCGTCGGTGGCGGTGCCAGGCCGTCGGTTCAGCGTCTCAAGATCGCGCATGGCCCGGAGCCCGAGCGGGGTCGCCGCATTCGACACCCCCAGCATGTTCGCCCCAATGTTGAGAACCATCGAGCCCATCGCCGGATGGTCCGGTGGCACGTCTGGGAACAGTTTCCGGAGCGCCGGGCTCAGGAGCCGCGCCAGCACCACCACGAGCCCGGACCGTTCCGCCAATCGCATCAGCCCCAGCCACACCGCCATGATGCCCACCAGCCCCAGGGCGAGATCCACCGACTGGCGCGCGCCGGCCAGGGCCCCTTCCAGCGCGGCGGGCAGTCGGAGGGAAAACCCGGCCACGACCGAGGCAGCCACCAGAAGCGAGAGCCAAATCCAGTTGAGCATTTCGAGAACCTTGGGGCGAGGCTGCCGGGTTCGCGCGTTTGGAGGAAGGCCTGAATCTGCGTCCCCGCGTCAGGCGACGGTCGCCCGTCTGGCGCGTCCCCGTGCGCCGACGGGACGCGCCGGCGCATGGGCGGAGCGCGCGTGGCGTGGCGGTTGAATGCGCGGTGCGGCGGCGGCCGCGCCGTGCGGGCGCTCTGCACTCGGCGGGGCCGTGGGATGGCAGCATGGTTGACCTAGTTCGCGATTCCTGATGGCAATGGGCCCATGGAGGCGGGGCGTTCTTCGCAGGCCACGTTCGGGTTTACCTTGATCGAGCTTCTGGTGGTGGTGGCCATCATTGCCATTCTGGCCGGGCTGCTGGTGCCGGCATTGGGGCGGGGCCGGGACAAGGCGCGGTCTGCGGCGTGCCAAAGCAACCTGCGTCAACTGGTCATGGCCGCGATGATGTATGACGAGGACCACCGCACGTACCCGATCGGTTGGCCGTTGGCGGACTGGCTCACGACGACGGTGCCGCCGATTTGGTACCGGCAGCTCCAGCCTTACGTGGGCCGGACCACGAAGACGGCGGGGCAGGGCATCTTCATCTGCCCTTCGTCGGCGCAGCGAAGGGACCAGAAGGCGGGAGGGGCATTGGTCACGGGGGGGTTCTGGGGCTACCTGGCCTACGCGCAGAACGGGTACATCAACAACGGGCAGCGCGACGTGGGATCGCGCCACGTGTCGGATCCCGTTGCCACCGTGCTGTATGGGGACACGGACGGATGGGATGCGTGCCTGTACCCGGATGGGGCTGGCGGGGCCAACGTGTGTTTTCGGCACAGCGGCGGGAACGAGCGCAGCACGGAGACGGACCGGGGCGTCGCCGGGATGGCGAGGAAGGGAAAGTTCCGGGCAAACCTGGGCTTTGCGGATGGCCACGTGGAGCTGCGCCGGGACGCGCCGCGGCGGTTGTTCACGTTGGAGGCAGACTAGCCTGGCCTTTGCGGGTGGCCGCCGTGCCTCGCCTTGGGTGAGACCATGGCAAGATCGGTGTTGTGAGAGCGATGGTTGCAGGGTTGTTTGAGAAGAGACGGGCCAAGGCCTGTCGGGAAGCGCATGAGAACACGACGACAATCCGGGAATGGCATGGGGCTGAGGATGACGGGCGAGCACGAGGGCGACCCGGCAGCCCTGCGGCGGGTGCTGTTCGACGTGCATGTGGGCGGCGCGCGCGAGGTTTACCTGTGTGGGACGTTCAACGATTGGCAGCCCACGACGTTGCCCATGGTCCACACGGGCAGCGGCCGGTGGGAGAAGGAGCTGCTGCTGGTGCCCGGCCGCTACGAGTACCGGTTGGTGGCGGATGGACGATGGTTGGAGGACCCGTCATGCCCGGAGCGTGTTGCGAACCCGTTCGGGGGCTCGAACTGCGTGCGCCGCGTGGGCTGAGGCCAAGGCACTGCTTTTGATCCAAGACACAGGGAGGAACCAACACATGAACACCACACAGCAGGGCGGATTGCGGCCGTCGGAGGCCAAGATCGTCGTCACGGGCAAGGACGGCCACGGCCACGCAACGGTGCCGGCAACGGCGATGACGCCGCGAAGAATGGGGCTCAAGAGGATCCTGGTGCCGCTGGACTTCTCGGAGCCGTCGCGCAAGGCGATGCACTACGCGAGGGTCTTCGCCGAGCAGTTCGGCGCCGCGCTCCTGCTGGTGCACGTTGCCGAGCCCTTGGCCTACCCGCCGGACTTCGCGGTCGTGCCCTTGATCCCGCCCGACGTCGAGGAGGCGCGCATGAAGGAGCTGCAACGGCAACTGCAGGAGATGGCCGAGGGCGTGGGCGGGGGAGTGGCGGCGGCGGCCAAGGTGGTGTCGGGGCGCCCCTGGCAGGGCGTCGTGGAGGAGGCCAAGTCGTGGAACGCCGACTTGATCGTGGTGTCCACGCACGGGTTCACGGGGTTCAAGCATGCGTTGCTGGGGAGCGTGGCCGAGAAGATCGTCCGGCACGCGCCATGCCCGGTGTTGGTCGTGCGCGACGGGGAGCATGACTTCGCCTAACGGGCCGGGGCGCCGCGCGCCGTGCGCCCGCGAGGAGGCGTCGCATCCGCGCTTTGCGTTTGGGACGCGGGCTATTGATGCCGGCGTCATGGGCGTGATTGCGCGGCTGGCAATGGGGTGGTAATTTCCTCAACGAGCGATGTCAGACGACTCCCATCCTTCCGGTGACCGGCGCAACGGCGACCCGCGCATGCCGGTGCGCACGTGGATCCTCCTTGTGGTGCTCACCGCCATGGTCCCGATCATGGTGATGGCGACGCGCGCGCGCATGCCGCGGGCGGAGGAGGTGTCGTTTCCGCGCCTCATGGAGCTGGCGCGCAAGGGCGAGGTGGAGGCGGGCGTCATCAGCTACGCGCCCGAGCACTATCCCCTGCGGGAGGTTTCGGGCCGCTATCGCAAGGTGGAGAACGGCAAGACGAACCTCGTCCCGTTCGTGATCCGCACGGAGTTTGACGAGGCCAGCAAGGCGGTGCTGCTCAACAGCGGCGCGTTTCGAACCTCAACCAGCAACTCCTTCTGGGTGTCCCTCCTGGGCCAGCTTCTGCCCATCGTCGTCATCGGCTTCCTGATCTGGTTCCTCTTCATCCGCCAGATCCGCAATGCGGGGCGGGGCGCCCTGTCGTTTGGCAAGTCCAAGGCCCGCCTGCTGACGAAGGAACGCAACAAGATCACGTTCAAGGATGTTGCCGGCGTGGACGAGGCCAAGGACGAGGTGGGCGAACTGGTGGAGTTCCTCAAGGACCCGCGGAAGTTCCAAAAGCTCGGCGGCCGCATCCCCAAGGGGATCCTCATGGTGGGCCCGCCGGGCACCGGCAAGACGCTCCTGGCCAAGGCCATCGCCGGCGAGGCGGACGCCTCGTTCTTCAGCATCAGCGGGTCCGACTTCGTGGAGATGTTCGTCGGCGTCGGGGCCTCCCGCGTCCGCGACATGTTCGAGCAGGCCCGCAAGAACACGCCCTGCCTCATCTTCATCGACGAGATCGACGCCGTGGGGCGCAGCCGCGGCCACGGGCTGGGCGGCGGCAACGACGAGCGCGAGCAAACCCTCAACGCGTTGCTCGTCGAGATGGACGGCTTCGACACCACCGAGGGCATCATCATCATCGCGGCGACGAACCGCGCCGACGTCTTGGACCCAGCGCTCCTGCGTCCGGGCCGTTTCGACCGTCAGGTGACGGTCAGTTTGCCGGACGTGCGGGGACGCGAGGCCATCCTCAAGGTGCACGCCAAGAACGTGAAGCTGGATGGCGTCGTGGACCTTTCCATCATCGCCCGCGGCACCCCGGGCTTCTCGGGCGCGGAGTTGGCCAACCTGCTGAACGAGGCGGCCCTGCTGGCCGCGCGGACCGGCAAGAAGGCCGTGGGCATGGCGGAGCTGGAGGAGGCGCGCGACAAGGTCCGCTGGGGCCGCGAGCGCCGCAGCCTGGCGATGACGGAGAAGGAGAAGCGCGCCACGGCATGGCACGAGGCGGGCCACGCGCTGGTCAACGTCCTGCTGGAGCACACCCATCCCCTGCACAAGGTCACCATCATCCCGCGTGGCCAGTCCCTGGGCTCCACCATGTACCTGCCCAAGAACGACCTTCTCAACCGCACCCGAAAGGAACTGCTGGACTTGGTGGCCATGACCATGGCCGGGCGCATCGCCGAGGAATTGGTCACGCATGACATCTCCACCGGCGCGGGCGGCGACATCCAACAGGCCACGTCGATGGCCCGGGCGATGGTCATGCACTACGGCATGTCGGACCGCCTGGGGATGATCCAGTACGGCGATGCCCAGGAATACGTGTTCCTGGGGCGCGACATGATCCGTTCCAAGGACTACTCGGAGTCCACCGCCCAGGCCATCGACGGCGAGGTGAAGCGCATCATTGACGAGGGCTACCAGCGGGCCACGCAGCTCATCACGGACCACCGTGACAAGCTCGAGGCCATCGCAAATGCCCTGCTGGAGCACGAGACGCTCGATGGTGCGCAGGTGGATGAGATCGTGCGCACCGGCAAGCTGCCCCCCCCCGCCAACCAGCCTCCGAAGGTGGACCCGCCCAGCGGGGCACAGGCCTCCACCCCGCTGCCGGAAGTCATGAAGCCCGTGCCTCCCAAGCTTCCTGGCTTCGGCTCCGCCCAGCCCTCACCAGCTTAGTTCAGCTCCCCTCGTTTCCGGGAATCCAAGCCGGTTTTCCATGCCGCTTCGAGCCGCCAAAACACGGGAAGCGCCGTGGGCAGGATCTCGTGGCAAGTCCAACCGCAGAAAACGTGGAAACGTCATGATTTCAGGGTGCCATGATCGACCGCAGGCCCCGTGTTCTCCAGGGTGATGCGCGGCCTTTCCCCCTCCATGCCCAGCATTGGAGGGGGCATTCAGGGTTTTCCGGCCGGCGGCCATGCAGCTGGCGATGGCGGCGTCACGGGGGTGATCCGGGCCATGTGGGAACCCGTCCGGTTGCCTTCGCTGTTCCGGCCGGGGCGCTTTGCTGATTGGATGGGGCCGTGGACCACGGGAACGAGTACGGCACGACACGCCGGCATGGGTGCATGGCCATGGGTGACGTGACGTCGCCCGGTGCGGACGTTGCCAGGCATTGATGGACCGAAGGCCATGCGCGGGTTCTTGCTTCAACGGCTTCAAGGCTCGCTCGCGTGCGCGATGGCGTCCGTGCTGGGCATGGTCGTGGCCCATGACGGCGTGGCCCGCGCGCGGGGCGTGGAGGAGGGCGAGGCCTTGGCGCGACAGCACTGCGGGGCGTGCCACGTGTTCCCGGAGCCGGACCTGCTGGATCGCAGGACGTGGGAGCAGCACGCGCTGAGGAAGATGGCCCCGTTCCTCGGCGTGGCGCGGCTGAAGACGGAGGGGCGTCCGGACGGCCGGCGGCTGGAGGAATCCGGGTTGTTTCCGCCCGGGCCGGTGGTGTCGCAGGAGGCATGGCGCGCCATCACGGCCTTCTATGCGGCTCGCGCGCCGGAGGTGGCGTTGGAGCCGGGGACGCCGCGCCCCGTCGCCGTGGTCACCACGCAGTTTGACCCTCGCCCGTTGAGCCTGCCGGGCTCCGTGCCGCGCACGACCCTGGCCACGCTGGGTGCCCGGCCAGGCGAGGCATGGATCGGCGACGCAGGCTCTGGCTCCGTGCATCGGTTCGATGCCATGGGACAGTCGATGGGCGCATGGAGCGTGGGCGGAGCGCCGACGCACGTGGCGCGGTTGGGCGAGGGCTGGGTGACCACGTTGGTGGGCAGCGTGTTTCCGTCGGACGTGCCGCTCGGACGCGTCGTACGCCTGTCCGCCCAGGGGCAGGCGACGGGGCTGCTGGAGGGACTGGAGCGGCCCGTGATGACGGTGCCCTGCGACCTCAACGGCGACGGCTTGTCCGACCTCGTGGTGAATGGGTTTGGGAACCAGCTCGGGCGGCTGGCGTGGCACGAGGCGTTGCCGGGCGGCACGTGGCGCGCGCACGAGCTGCTGGACCGGCCCGGGGCCGTGTGCACGGAGGCGCGCGACCTCGACGGCGACGGCGACCTGGACCTGCTCGTGCTGATGGCGCAGTCGCAGGAGCAACTGCTGTGGTTCGTGAACGACGGGCGCGGCCGGTTCGACGTGCGCGTCCTCCTGCGATTCCATCCCGTCTTCGGTGCCGTGCACTTCGAGACGGCCGACATGGACGGCGACGGCGATATGGACGTGGTGCTAAGCAACGGGGACAACGGCGAGTACCCGTCGCCGTTCAAGCGCTACCACGGGGTGCGGATCTTTCGGAACGACGGTTCCATGCGGCTCGTGGAGGCGTGGTTCCAGCCGGTGAACGGCGCGTTCAAGACGCTGGCGCGCGACCTCGACGGGGACGGCGACCGGGACCTCGCGGTGATCTCGTTCTTCCCGGACTACGCCCGCGCGCCGGAGGAGTCGTTCCTGATGCTGCGCCACGAGGGCGGGCTGCGGTTCCGGCGCGAGACGGTGCGCGAGGCGACGCTCGGGCGCTGGCTCACGATGGACGCCGGCGACCTCGACGCGGACGGCGACATCGACCTGTTGCTGGGCAGCTTTTGCGAGGGCCCGCCGGCCGTGGCGATCCCGGCGGGCTTGGCGGCGGGTTGGCGCACGAACGGCGTGAACGCGTTGTTGCTGTTGAACCGGGGGAGGCCATGAGGACGACGCGAGGGCGAAACGGGTTGGCGGGTGCGGCGGGCGTGGTCGGTGGCATGGTGTTGACGGCAGTGATGGCCGGGTCGGCCGCCGCGCCCTTGCAGGA
>JBJSZF010000255.1:0-2668 GCA_046090125.1 Verrucomicrobiota bacterium | reverse complement strand
GGCGCGGCAAGGTGTGCATCCCCCGTTTGCAGGGGGGGGGGGTGGGGGATGCCCCCGCGCCCGGCGGCGCCCTCGGCGGCGTGCGCGGCGGCGTGCCCGGTCACGCGACCGGCGGCGTGCGATGCCATCCTCTCGCGAAGGCCGGCGACGTTGGGATGCGCCGTGTTGCGGAGGCTCATCAGGCCGCGCCGGCCCGCAGGCGCGGGAAGAAGGCATCGACGGCGACTTCGGTCTCGCGGGAGAGATCTTCCAGCGAACGGCCCGTTGTGTCGGCGGCGGCTTGGGCGACGAGGGCGACGTGGGCGGGCTCGGCG
This sequence comes from Verrucomicrobiota bacterium, assembly GCA_046090125.1. Lineage (GTDB taxonomy): Bacteria > Verrucomicrobiota > Verrucomicrobiia > Limisphaerales > UBA9464 > UBA6176. The sequence goes on along the minus strand of JBJSZF010000255.1, from coordinate 2,354 downwards.
CGTTTCCCTCGGTGGGGGACGGGGGCGAGGTAGGGGGCGTCGGTTTCGAGGAAGAAACGGCCCGGGGGCGTGGCCGCGAGGGTGCGGCGGATCTCGGCGGCGTTCTTGAAGGTGGCAATCCCTGTGAAGCTCACGAGGGAGCCGAGCCCGACGATGGCCTGCATTTCCTCGGGGGTTCCAACGAAGCAATGGAACACCGCGCGGAGCCGGGATGCGAAGGGCGCGAAGACGTCCATGGCCGGTGCAAAGGCGTGCCGTTGATGGACGATGACGTTGAGGCCGGCTTCGGCGGCCAGCTCCAGTTGCTGGCGGAACGCTGCGGCCTGCCGGGCGCAGACGCGGGCGTCGTCGTCGGGGCCGCCGCGCCCCTGCGAGGACGGGAGGCGGTAATGATCGATGCCGCACTCGCCCACGGCCACGACGCGCGGGTGGCGGAGGAGGGGAGCCAGAAGCGGGCGGACGTCGTCGGGGGCTTCCTCGACGTAGTTGGGGTGCCAGCCCACGGCGGCCCAAACGGAGGGGAATCGCTCGGCGAGGGCGATGGCGCGTTGGCTGCTTTCGAGGTCGCAGCCGATGGAGATGATGCGATGGATGCCGGCCTCGGTGGCGCGTGCGACGACGGACTCCACGTCCGGTGCGAAGTCCGGGAAGTCGAGGTGCGCGTGGGTGTCGGTGAAGCGGGGCTGGGACATGGGTCAGGCGGCGGGCTGCGAGAGGATCCAGCGGCAGGCGGCGCCGAGGTCGTCCACGACGACGGCGTCGCGAAGCGCGCCGGGCTTGGTCGTGGATTCGGTGAGAGCACCCTCGCCGGTGCGCACGAGGAGGGAGCGGCGGCAGCCGGCGTTCCAGCCGGTTTCAAGGTCGAGGATCTTGTCGCCCACGACGTAGGATCGGGACAGGTCGATGTCGAAGTCCCGCGCGGCGTCGTGGAGGAAGGCGGGCGAGGGCTTGCGGCCGTGGCTGGGCTGGTCCGGGGCCTCTGGGGCGACGTAGATGCCGTCGAACACGACGTCGTGGGCCGCCAGCTCGGCCTCGATGTGGGCATGGACGCGGTCCACGTCGGTCATGGTGAAATAGCCGCGGCCGACGCCGGACTGGTTGGTGACGAGGAACAGGTGGAAGCCGTGGGCCAGGAGGTCGCGCAAGCCCTCGGCGGCCCCTGGGATGAAGTCCACCTCGTCGGGCCGGTGGAGGTAGCCCTTGTCCACGATGAGGGTGCCGTCGCGGTCGAGGAAGAGGGCGCGCTTCATGGTTGGTGACGGAGGATGCTCTCGGTGATTTCCGAAGGGCTGGCGGTGGCGGTGCCGACCTTGCCGACGACGACGCCGGCCGCGTGGTTGGCGAGGAGGGCTGCTTCCGGAGGCGAGGCCCCGGCGGCGATGGCGAGGGTGAAGGTGGCGATGACGGTGTCGCCGGCTCCGGAGACGTCGAAGATGGCGTGGTTGACGGCGGGGATGTGGAGGGGCGGTGCGGAGGCGGTGCAAAGGAGGACGCCAAGCTCGCCCAGGGTCACCAGCAGGAGCGCGGGGCGGAACCGCTCCTGGATGGAGGCGGCCGCCTGGAGCAGGGCAGGGTCCTCGTGGGGATTGGGGTGCCGGGTGGCATCGGCGATCCCCGCCAGCTCAAAGGTTTCCTTGCGGTTGGGGGTGAGGAGCGAGACGCCGCGGATGTCGAGGGCATGGCCGGGCTTGGGATCCATGCTGAGCCACTGCCCGCGTGCCTTGCACTGGGTCCGGAGCGCGTCGAGCAGCGGCTGGCTCACGACGCCCTTCGCGTAGTCGGCAACGATGATGGCATCCGCGTCGCGGGTCTTTTCCGCGACAAGGCGAAGCAGTTTCTTGGCGGCCGCCGTGGGCAATGGACCCCGTACCTCCCGGTCGAGCCGCGCGATCTGTTGCTGGCCGGCGACGATCCGGGTCTTGACGCTGGTGGGCCGGTCGGGCGTGCGGACAAGGCCCCGGGATGGGACGCCGTCGGCCTCGAGCAGACGGGCAAGGATGCGTCCGTGGGAGTCGTCGCCGACAACGCCGGCGAGGCGTGGCGAGGCCCCGAGCGAGGTGAGGTTCCGGGCCACGTTGGCGGCCCCGCCCGGCATGAAGCTTTCGCGCTCGAAGTCCACCACGGGCACGGGTGCCTCGGGCGAGATGCGCGTGACGCGGCCCCAGACGAACTGGTCGAGCATGACGTCGCCCACGACGACGACCCGCGCCTGGCGCATCGCCTGCAGGAGGCGGCGCAGGCGCGCGGCGGGCATGGGAGCAATGGCGGCGGCGGGACGCGAATGCATCCGGGTCAGGGTAGGGGAGCGCGGTCGCGCGGGGCGAGCGTGTTCCGGGAGGGGCGGGAAGCGGGGG
>JBJSZF010000254.1:0-4181 GCA_046090125.1 Verrucomicrobiota bacterium | reverse complement strand
GTGCAGTAGCCCACCGCCAGCTCGCTCTTGTTGCCCGTCGTGAGCAGCAGGGACCCGAACTTGTTGGACATCGCCATCAGGTAGAGGCCCCGCAGGCGCGCCTGCATGTTCTCCTCCGTCACGTCCTCCGGCCTGCCCTCGAAGACGCCGGACAGAGCGGCCTTGATGGACCCGAAGGGTTGCTGGATGGGGACGAGGTTGTGCCGGATGCCGAGGGCGCGGGCCAGGGATCGGGCGTCGTCGATGCTGTGCTGGGAGGAAAACTGCGAGGGCATGAGGAGCCCGCGCACGTTGGCCGGGCCCAGGGCCTCGGCCGCGATGCACGCGACCAACGCCGAGTCGATGCCGCCGCTCAGGCCCAGGACGACGGATTGGAAGCCGCACTTGCCGCAATAGTCGCGCGTGCCCAGCACCAGCGCGCGGAACAGCGCCTCCTCGTCCTCCAGCCACCGCGGGGACTGCCCGCCCTGCGCGCCCAGGTCGATGACGCGGAAGTCCTCCGCGAAGGCCTCCGCGTGGCACAGCATCCGGCCGTCCCCGTCGAACGCCATGGACTGGCCATCGAACACCAACTCGTCGTTGCCCCCAACCAGGTTGGCGTAGGCGACGGGCACCCGGGTTCGCTGCGCGAGCCGTTGGAGCAGCTCCAGGCGTGTCCGTTCCTTGCCCACGTGCCAGGGTGACGCGGACAGGTTCACGAGGAAGTCCACCCCGGCGCTCGCGAGGGCCATGGCCGGGTCCGACGGATACCGCGGGTCTTGCCACACGGCCTCGTCGCTCCAGATGTCCTCGCAAATGGTGATGCCCAGGCGACGCCCTTTGAACGCGACGGGCTCGTTGGACCGCGCGGGCTCGAAATAGCGGTCCTCGTCGAACACGTCGTAGGTGGGAAGGAGGGTCTTGTGGCGCACGGCGGCGATGCGGCCCGCGTGGAGGAGCGCGGCGGCGTTGGCCAACGGACGTCCCGGACGCGTCGCGGGCTCGTCCACGAAGCCCACGACCAAGCCGGTGGACTCGACCGTCGCGGCTGCCAGCCGCGTGAGGCCATCGAGGTTGGCCCGCAGGAACGCGGGGCGCAGCAACAGGTCGCGCGGCGGGTAGCCCGTGATGGACAGCTCCGGGCACAAGACCAGCTCCGCCCCGGCCTCCACCCCGCGCCGGTACGCCGCGAGGATGCGGCCCTCGTTCCCGACGATGTCCCCGACGACGAGGTTGGGCTGGGCGAGGGCGATGCGCATACGGGGGCGGCGGCAAGCGAGAGGTGAATGGGGAATGGCGAACGGCTGGAGATCCTCCGGGCTTACTGGAGCTGGGCGAGGCGGGCGACGGTGGTGTCGAGGGGGCCTTGGATGGTGGTGACCAGCGCGCCCTTGGAGATGCCATTGCGCTCGAACCAGTCGGGGGCCGTCTCGAGGACATACTGGATGTTGGCGGACTGGGACGGCACGGGCGTCGTGTCCATGGCCTTGAGATGGACGACCTCGTCCACCACGCCCTCCGCATCGATGTAGGCGACGGCGATGGGGAACGGGACGTTCTTCATGTAGAACGACCGCTGCTGGCGCGTGCCGAACGCGAAGAACATGGCGTCGTCCGGCCCGATGGCCTTGCGGTGCATGAGGCCGGTGGCGACCTGGGTGACGGTGGTGCAGAGCTCGGCGGTGAGCTGCTTGGGGCCCACCATGAGGCGCACGCGCGGGAGGTTGGTCTGGGCATGGTTGAGATGATAGACGGGCTCGTTGGCCGGGGTCGGGGGCGCGGCCGGAGCAACCGCGGCGGTTGCCGTGGGTGCGCCCGGGGCAGTCTCGGCCACGACGGGCGTTGCGGCAGGGGGCGTCGCGGTCGTCAGAACGGGAGCGGGCGCGGGGCCGGAGGCCGGCTTGCAACCGAGGAGGACCGCCAAGGCTCCGCAGAACCCGGCGAGAAGAACGCGCGTCGTCATGGGCAGCAGGGTGTTCCTGACGGGGACGAGGTTCAACGAGGAAGCGGCCGAACCCGGGCCATGCCGCGCATCCTGAAGGGTTCGACGACAGGCAAGCGGAAGGCGGGGGGCCGGCCGTCCCGCAAGGCGGAAGCATGGAGGTGCGGCCGGGGACGGCCGCGCTCCCAGCGCTCAGCAATCCACGCCGTTTTCAGGGGACACCCAGACCTTGGGGAGGCGCCGTTGGGCATCGCGGTTGCCATGCGCGGCGTCCGTGGGGACGCTGGGCGCATGTCCCTCCTTCGTGTCCTACTTCGCGGGTGGCTTGCGTGCACGGCCGCATGGCTGGCCCATGCCAAGGCCCTCCCGCCGTCGCGCCCCAACATCGTGGTCCTCCTGAGCGACGACGTGGGGTTCTCGGACATTGGGTGCTACGGCGGCGAGATCGACACGCCCCACCTGGATGCGTTGGCGCGGAACGGGCTTCGGTTCACCCAATTCTACAACACCGCGCGGTGCTGTCCCACGCGCGCGTCCCTGCTCACCGGCCTGCACCCGCACCAGGCGGGCGTCGGGCACATGATGGAGGACCGTCGGCACCCCGGTTACCGCGGCCGCCTCAACGCCCAGTGCGTCACCATCGCGGAGGTGCTCCGCGACGCGGGCTATCGAACCTATGCGACGGGGAAATGGCACGTCACCCCCGGCCACAACGCCGCCGCCCTTGCCGACACCTCCAACTGGCCCCTGCAACGCGGGTTCGACCGCTACTACGGCACCATCCACGGAGCCGGGAGCTACTTCGACCCCAGCTCGCTGGTCCGCGACAACCAACCCATCACCGTCGCCAACGACCGCGAGTACCAGCCCGCCTCCTACTACTACACGGACGCCATCGCCGACCACGCGGTCCGGTTCATCCGCGAGCACGGCCAAGCAGGTGGCTCCAGGGCCGCGCAGGACGCGGCCGCGCCGGCGCCCTTCTTTCTCTACGTCGCGTTCACCGCCGCCCATTGGCCCCTGCACGCCAAGCCCGCCGACATCGCCAAGTACCGGGGCCGCTACGATGGCGGCTACGAACCGGTGCGCGCCGCACGGCGCGAACGCCTCCGCCAGCTCGGCATCCTCGACCCGCGCTGGAGCCCAGCCCCGCCGGCGGAATCTTGGGACAACGTTCGCGACAAGGCCTTCGAGAGCCGTTGCATGGAGGTGTACGCCGCCCAGCTCGATGCGATGGACCAAGGCATCGGGCGCATCGTCGCGGAGCTGAGGGCGGCGGGGGCGCTCGACAACACGCTGCTGTTCTACCTGCAAGACAACGGCGGCTGCGCCGAGGGCATGGGACGGGGGACGAACGCCACCCCGCGTCCGGCCATGCCCACGTTGCCAGCCATGAAGCCCGACGCGCCGCAGTTTGGAAGCCAGCCCAGCCAGACCCGAGACGGGTTCCCGGTGCGCTCCGGCCTCGGCGTCCTGCCCGGCGGCCCCGACACCTATGTCGCCTACGGGCGCGGCTGGGCGAGCGTGAGCGTGACGCCCTTCCGCGAGTTCAAGCATTGGACCCATGAGGGCGGCATCAGCACGCCGTTGGTCGTCCACTGGCCGCAAGGCATCCCGGTCGCGCAACGCGGACGGCTCGAACGCCAGCCAGGCCAGCTCATGGACGTCATGGCGACGTGCCTCGACGTCGCCCGGGCATCCTATCCTGCCCGCCGTGGGGGCCATGACATCCTCCCGCACGAGGGCGCCAGCCTCGCCCCCGCCTTCCAGGGCCGCCGCATCCGTCGCAATGCGCCGCTCGCATGGGAACACGAGGGCAATCGCGCCCTGCGCGACGGCAAGTGGAAGATCGTCGCGCGGGAAAACCGGCCGTGGGAACTCTATGACCTCGACGCCGACCGATCCGAGTCCAACGACCTGGCCGCACGGCAGCCCGCGCGCGTGCAACGGATGGCGGGGCAATGGGAGGCATGGGCCACGCGCGCCCACGTCCTCCCCTTGGGCGCGTGGCGGGGCAAGTAACGCGCGGCGGGGTCGCGGCCCGGGCCCAAACTTGGGCTTCCACGCATCGGCGCGATTGGGGACGCTCTTTCAACATCGTGAAGGACATGCTTACGGGTATCTACACGGCGATCGTCACGCCGTTCCGCAAAGGGCAGGTGGACGAGGAGGGGCTGCGCCGCGTCGTCGAGGGACAGGTCAAGGGCGGCGTGGATGGCATCGTGCCGGTGGGCACGACCGGCGAGTCGCCCACGCTCGA
>JBJSZF010000253.1:0-2097 GCA_046090125.1 Verrucomicrobiota bacterium | reverse complement strand
GACATCCTTGTCGAGGCCGCGGTCATGGAGGTCGTCGATCAAGGCGCTCAGGCCCTGGTCCAGCAACGGAAGGTCCTGGCGCAGCGCCCCGAAGTTGTCGCCATGGTGGTCCCAACGGCTGAAGGCCAACGTCACGCAACGCACGCCCGCCTCAACCAACCGACGTGCCATGAGAAATTGTTCCATCAACTTCGGGCCGCCGTCGTCCCGGTTCCGCGGGTCGCCCTTGCCGTACCGCTCGACGATGCGCGGGTCTTCCTTCTTGAGGTCCAACGCCTCCACCAAGCGGCTCGAAGTCAAAATGCCGAACGCCTGCTGGTTGTACGCATCCAACCCGTCCATCGCGCCGCTCTGGTCCACGGAACGTCGGAAGTTGTCCATCGACGTGAGGAGCGCGCGCCGGTCCGACAAGCGGTCCAGCGTCACCCCTTGCAGCACCATGTCCTCCTGGCCGCCGCCCTTGTTGATCTCGAACGGCGCGTGGGCCGCCCCCAGGAACCCCGCCCTCCCGTTGTCCGCCCAGGGCACGTGCCCCATCTTGGGAGCCAGGCCCATGTAGGCCGGCATCGACGGGTCCGCCGAACCCATGATCTTGCCCAGGTAGGAGCCGATGGACGGCCATCCCCCGGGCGGTTGATTGCGCGGATGCCGCCCCGAGTGGCACGTGATGGCGTCGTGCCGGTCCTCGGCGCCCACCATGGACCGGATGATCGAATACCGGTGGGCGAGCTTGGCCACGCGCGGGAGGTGCTCGCAGATGCGAATGCCAGGAACCGAGGTGGCGATGGATCGAAACTCGCCCCGGACCTCGGCGGGAGCCTCTTCCTTCAGGTCGAACATGTCCTGATGCGAAGGACCGCCCGGCAGGAAAATCATGATCACGGCCTTGTGGCCGCGCCCGGCGCTGCGGTGCCCGGAGGCCTGCTCCGCATGCAGCAACTGGGGCAGTGCCAGCCCCCCCATCCCCAGCGCGCCAATGCGCAGGAAGTTGCGACGCGAAACGCCATCACAATAACCCGAGCTGGGGGGCCTTGGACCAAGGAGCCTTAGCATGGGACACGCTTCTTCTGCTGGCTGACTTCCGCAAGCTACCACGTCACCGCCGCAACCGGTCAATCGCCGGTTTCAACGAATTGAGACGTCCCATGCCCGCCGTGAGGCGACGGGGCACCACCGCGCCACCCAGCGGTTGGCAGCCCGCCGAAACCGTCCAAGATTCCGCCATGCTTCGTCACGGCGTCACGGCCCTGCTCGCCGCCTTCTGGCTGGCCATGGTCCTTCTCCTTTGGAGGGCCGAGACCGGCCGCGACAACCCCTCGTCGGCCGTTCCCATCGACTTGGTCATCGAACGTATCCTCCACGCATCGGACCCGTCGCAGCTTCGCCTTCTCCACCACGGTCGTGAACTCGGGCAACTGCGCTGGGTCGCCTCCATCCAGGAGCGCGCGCCCGATCCAAGCGCCCACGACAACACCCCCGAAGGCATGGTTCGCATCATCGAGGGCTACCGCCTCGACCTGGACTTCACCCTGCACGGCGACGCGCCGGACCAGCGCTGGCGCATTCTTGCCCAACTGGAAGTGGGGCCGGATCGGTCGCTGCGCGAGGCGCAGGTTCGCTTCATCCAACGCCCCAAGGCGTGGGAGGTCCGGCTCCGCGCCGGGCAGGACCTGGTGGAGGTCGTCGAGGAGGACGGCCCCAGCATGCGCCGGGTGCAATCGTTCCAAGTTTCGGACATCGCCCGCATCCAAGCCAGCCTCGGCCCCATGGCCGCCTGGCTCGCATGGCCCCTCCCCAACCCGGGCGTCGTCTCCGGCTCCCGCCCCCAACCCAATGCGGGCCCGGCAACCGTCCCCGCGCTGGCGTGGACGGCAACGGACGAGCCGCTCCTCGCCGGAAAGCACAAGGTTCGAACATTTCGGGTGGCGGCCAAGGTCCTGGGCCAGCTCGAGATCGTCGCCCACGTGAGCCGTGCCGGCGAGTTGCTGCGGGTGACGCTTCCAGACCAATACCTTCTTGCGTCCAGTGCGCTGCCCGGGCTCGAAGCCCCGTCGCGCCGCAGGAGCCCTTGATCCTGAAATCGGCAGTCAAAGAGGG
>JBJSZF010000252.1:0-21471 GCA_046090125.1 Verrucomicrobiota bacterium | reverse complement strand
GCCAAGGGCGCGACACAATGTCACCCGGCCTTCGGAATCATCGCGCCCGGATGTCACTCCAGGACGGTCCATGCACCCTTTCAGACCAACGCGGGCTCCGCATCGTTCGTTCACGGCCCAACGCGACGGCAACCCCCGGGCTTCCGGCAGTCATGCCCGCATGCTTTTTGTCACGTGAAGACTTCCAGCCGACACCATCCCCCGTCTGCAAGCCATTTGCAGGTGCGTGCCATGAACGAGCGTGACCCCCCAGGAAGCGGACGTCCTCGCGACCCCGATCCACATCTATGTGCTATGGCACCCGCAGTTCACCGAGGGGCTGGACCTTGCCGTGGACATCTACCGCTGGTTCCGCCTCGACAACATCGAGGGCATCCCGGTGTTCTTCCGGTCTGGCAACGCCAAGTCCCGCGACGGCAAGGACAGAGGCCATCCCCCGGACATTCAGCAGAGGGCCGACATCAACTACATCATCCCCCTCGTGGATGCGCACATGGTGGCGGACCCGGCTTGGAGGAGCTGGCTGGTGGCTCTCACCAGGCCGGCCAGGAAGGCCGCCAAGGGCTCATCCCTCCCGTTGGACCAACGCTTGTTCCCGGTGGCGATGGACGAGTCCGCCTTCCAGGCTCCCGCCGAGCTGCGCGGGCTCAACTTCATCCGCCACGACATCACGCGGCAACCCACGCCCGACTTGGATGCCCTCTTGGGAGTGCTCACCGAGGTCATGTGCCGGGACTTGAGGTACCGGCTTCATGCCATCCAAGCCCGGCCCAACAGGTCCAAGGCGCACGAGGCGGGCTCACCACCCCGCAAGATTCGGATCTTCCTGAGCCATGCCAAGGCGGATGGCACGGACGTCGTCCGCAGGCTGAAGGAGTACATCCAGTCCCAAACCCAGTGCGAGACGTTCTTCGACGAGACCGACATCCCGTCGGGGCGCGAGTATCAAGACGTGCTGGAAGACGCGATCGGGAGCGACTCGGCGGGCATGATTGTGATCCACGGTTCCCAATACGCCGAGCGCCCGTGGTGCCGACGGGAAATCCGCCAGTTCCAAAAGCCACGCCCGGACCCGTCGGGCACGTCCCGGAAAAAGGCCCGATGCTTCTTCATCCCGCCCGTTCTGGTGGTCGAGCACATGAACGGGGACCGTGTTTCCCGGAGCATTCCGGAACTGGGATTTGCCCCGGCGATGCGATGGTTGGAGGGGGCCGAGCGCCGGATCGTCAACACGCTGCTCCGCGAGGTGCTGCTGGGGTTCTTCCATCGCCTGTTGATTCGCTGTGCCCGGGAACACGGCAAGGTGGTGGCGGGCGACCTCCTCGTGAACCGCCCCCCGGACCCCTTGCTGGTCCAGCGCTTGTTTCAGGCGGCCAAGGCCCCCGCCAAGGCAAAGGCCCCGCACGTCCCGATGCCCGATCCCGGCTGCGTCTATTACCCAGGCTATGGCTTGTCCCAAATGGAGAAGACCGTGCTCAAGGCCGCCTTCGACGGCATTCGCTTCCGTCCCTTGGCCGAGCTGGATGACGAACCGCCACCTCTCAAAGCCTTGGCGCGCCAGGTGGTGCGCCTTTCCGTGGGGGACGCCTCGGACATCCTGGATGCGGGGTATGGCGACCAACACAACCAAGAGTTGGTCATCCGGTTGTTTCGGCCCCTGGCCAAGGCCGGCGTCTCCATCCTCTACGGCGGCATGATGCCCAAGGCCGCCTCTGCCTTGTCCGCATGGGAAATCCACCCGCACACCCGCAGGCGCTTCGTCAACTTCACCTCCACCTGCGTCCACATCCTCGTCGCCGAGCGCAACCACCTGGACGATGGCACGCATGGCGCGTCCAACGATCAAGGCCATCAACCCCGCCTCTACAACATGCCGACTTGGCCCGAGTCCGAGAACGTCACCCCAAGACTCATCGCCCAATGGGTGGATGTCTGCACCTTTGCCCCCGTCGCGCCCGGCAAGCTTCCGGCCACGAAACCCGCGATGCCGACCGATGCCTGGTCGCGCTTGAAGCCCGTGGCGGAGCCGGCGAACCCCGCCCCGGACCGGTCCAACTTCGACTCGGCCGCGTCCTACCTGCGGGCGAGGGAGGAGTGGGAAGCCAAGGTGCAGCAGGCCAAGGATCACAACGCGGTTGTGGCCGCGTGTTGCCTGACATGGATGCGCCACGCGGTTTGCGGCAAGACGTTCTTCCCCAACATGAACCCGCGTCGGGTCGGAAAGGCGCGGGTGTCGGTCCAGCCCATGGCCCACGTGTTCATCGGGGGCAAGCTTGGCAAGTGGAGCGGGATTGCACCGGGCATCTTTGAGGAGTTCGCGGCGGCGGCGAGGGCAGAGCAGCCCATCTTCCTGGTGGGTGCGGGCCAAGGCGCGGCAGGAGCCATTGCGCGTTGGCTGCTTTCTGCGGTCCAAGGACCCGCGGACGGACGAAAACCGCCGCTCGTTCGCCCGGCGGAGTTCACGGTGGAGACCTGCCGCAGAGGCGCACGCGACCCACGTTTGGCCGGGGTGTTGGCCGAGTGGAAGGGAAATGGCTGGCTGCCCACGGAGCAGTGGGACCTCAAGGAAATCCTGGATGCCATCGAGGGGGTCGTGGACCAGGCCCGCGGCGTCGGCTCCGCCCCGCCCGACCTCGGCACCGTGCTCCGCAACGGCCTGACCCATGATGAAAACCTCGTGTTGCTCGACCCCGGCACGGGCCACGGCACGATTTGCAAATGGATCCACACGGGGCTGCTCCGTCTCAAGCAGTGCCCGGGCGCCCCGCCGCGCACGCCACAGTAGGCCCTCGGAGGCATCCCGGCGTGCAACCCGCCCTTCTTGGCCTCCCCCGGCCTGAAAGCCTCCCGAACCACTCGTTGACATGGAATGCCGCGCGTCGATAGGGTCGCCCTTCAATTTTCGACGAGTAAGACGCTATGCCGAATACGAAGTCCGCCGAGAAGCGCGTCCGTTCCACCGCCCGCAAGGCAGCCCGGAACCGGTCCGTCAAGTCGCGCCTCAAGACCCTGGAGAAGAAGTATCTCTCCGTCCTCGCCTCCGGGAAGGCTGACGAGACCAAGGCGGCGCACGCCGACGTCGTCTCGGCGCTCGCCAAGGCTGCCAAGGACGGCGTTGTGCACCGCGCGACGGCCAACCGGAAGCGTTCGCGCCTTGCCTTGCGCCTGAACGCCGCCGCCAAAGCCAAGGCCGCCGCACCGGCCGCCTAGTCCGTGCGGGCACATGCCCGCACCGAGAAGGGCTCCCAAGGCCGGGGCCCGACTGTTTCCATTCAAGCCCCAAGGGTCGGCAGGCTCCGTAGTCGGCTGGTTCTTGGCGCCCACTCCGCCGCAGATTATTGGCTCCGACGCACCGTTTCCGAGTCATCGTTCGTCACGCCGGCGGCTGGGGCGGCAGGATTTCCAAAATGGACGCGATCACCCGACCGTCCGCCGTGCGCAGCGTGTTCTGCCGCCCGTAGAGGTCCGGATGGCCCTCGAATCCTAGGGAATCGCGCAGGAATCCATCTGGCCGAACCCGTAGAAACGCAGATGGCCGACTCGTGTAGGCCTTGCCGCTCGCATTGAGGATGCCTCCCAGCGGCCGCCGAGACGCCACGATCTCAGACCGCCACGGCTCCTCGAACGCGTCGAGCCACGCCAACGTCGCCCCAAACTCCACCGGCATGTTGTCGCGGTCCCGGCACAGCACCACCTCGCGGCGCAAGGTCTTGGCATCATGCCCCAGGCTAAGCACCCGAAGGTGGATGCCATCCCAGTGGTGCTGCTCCAGCGTGCTGGTCATGTCCCGGTTGTGCGCCAGCAGGGACCGCATGGGCTCCGGAAGGGCACCGGGTTGCACCGCCTCGTGCCACGGCAGCTCCCGGCCCGCCTCCCGATAAAACAGGTCGAGCGGATGCAGGAGGCTCACGGGGTCTGTGGGCGCTGACGACGACATGGGCGGGCGCCTAGGCGTACCGGCCAGAACGATGCCGCGGGTCGAAGAATTCCATCAGGAGCCGATCGACCTGCAACAACCCGTCACGCGTCAGCCCGATGCGGTCCCCGTCCTCCACCAGGAACCCCCATGAACGCAGCGTCGCCAGCGGAGCCGCGAACTGCACGCGCGGGTCCTGCCCAAACTTTGCGGCAAAGTCCGACGCGCGCACGGACCCCAGCTTGAGCTGCAACATGAACTCGCGCGTGTACAGCTCGTCGGGCGTCGGGCGCAGGGCCCGGTACACCGGCAACCGACCGGCCCGAACGGCGTCGAGGTGCGGCTGGAAGTCGTGCAGGTTTTGGTAATGAACCCCGGAAAGGTGCCCGAAGCTCGCCACGCCCACGGACAACAGGTCCGCCCCTGAGAACAGCCCGGCACGGTACTGGAACTTCACCCGCTCGGGGTCCTTCACCACCGTCGTGGTGCTGGTGACCGTGTAGCCCACCTTCTCGAACTCCCGGTACGCGAGGTCCACCCAGCGCCGCTTCGTCTCCCAGTCGGCGACGGGAGCCGTCAGGCGGCCCTCCGCATTCATGCGCTGGTAGATGGTCGTGTTGTAGGGCACCTCCATCTGGTAGATCGTCACGGAGTCCGGCCGGAGCTCCACCGCCTTGGCCACCGCCTCGCGCCACTTCTCCTCCGTCTCCTCCACCATCCCCGCGATCAGGTCGATGTTCACCTGCGGGAACCCGATCTCCCGCGCATACGCATACGCCCGGAAGATCTCCTTGGACCGATGGGCCCGACCGTTGATCTCAAGGATATGGTCGTCGAAGTGCTCGATCCCAAGGCTCAGCCGCGTCGCACCCATCGCGCGGATCGCCCGCAGCTTGTGGTCCGTCAACGTGCCAGGCTCGCCCTCGAACGTGATCTCCTCCGCCCCGTCCCAAGGCACGAGTCGCTTCATGCCCTCCGACAACACCCCAAGCTGGTCCGGCGAGAGGTAGCTCGGCGTGCCGCCGCCAAAGTAAAGGAACTGCGGCTGTCGGCCCCGGATCGCCGGGCGCGACGCATACATCGCCAGCTCCGCCAACACGGCGTCGATATAGGCCCGGATGTCGTCCGCGTTCTTGTCGGTATAGACCCGGAAATAGCAGAAGTGGCAGCGCTTCCGGCAAAAGGGAATGTGCGTGTAGAGACCGAGCGGCACGCCGGGGCGCGGCGGCTGTTCCAGAACGGCATCCAGCTCCCCCACCGCGTCCGTCCGCCAGGCGCCAAACGGCGGGTAGTTCGAGACGAAATAGTTCCCCGCCGTCGTCTCCGTGCGCGCGGGCACGGTGGCTTCGGCTGGCTTCGCATCAACGACAGGCGCGCTCATGGGATCCCTTGAAGTCATCGTGCCCCGCCCGGTTTCGGGCTGCAAACGGGAAGCCGGAGCCGTGGCTGGGCCGGAAACCCGTCACGCCAGCAAGCCCTTCACCACCTCGCCATGGACGTCCGTAAGCCGGAAGTTCCGACCCTGGAACCGGAACGTCAGCCGCGTGTGGTCCACGCCCAGCAGGTGGAGCAACGTCGCGTTGAGATCGTGCACGTGCACCGGGTTCTCCACGATGTTGTAGCAGTAGTCATCCGTTGCGCCATACGTCAGGCCCGCCCTGACGCCCGCGCCCGCCATCAGGATCGTGTAGCACCGGCCATGGTGGTCCCGGCCGTGATTGTCCTTCGTCAGAGATCCCTGCGAGTACACCGTCCGCCCAAACTCGCCGCCCCACACCACGAGCGTGTCCTCCAGCAGCCCGCGCTGCGCCAAGTCCTCCACCAACGCCGCCGTCGGACGATCCACGTCCGAGCATTGCCCCCGGATCTGCCGCGGCAGGTCGCCGTGCTGGTCCCAGCCCCGGTGAAACAACTGCACGAACCGCACCCCGCGCTCGATCATCCGCCGCGCCAGCAGGCAGTTCCGTGCAAACCCGCCGTCCTTGGCGTCCGGCCGCACCCCATACGCCTCGAGCGTCGCCGCCGACTCGCCCTTCAGGTCCGTCAGCTCCGGCACGCTTGCCTGCATTCGGTACGCCATCTCGTACTGGGCGATTCGTGCGTCGATCTCCGGGTCCCCGAAGCTGTCGGCCGCCAACGCATTCAGCGCGCCCGTCGCGTCCAGCATCCGCCGACGCGTCGGGTCGTCCATGCCGGGCGGGTTGGACAGGTACAGGACGGGGTCGCCCTGGGACCGGAACCGGACGCCCTGGTGTTGTCCCGGCAGGAAGCCGCTGCCCCAATAGCGCGTGCTGAGCGGCTGGTCCGTCTTGTTGCCGCTGCCCTGCGAGATCATGACGACGAACCCAGGCAGTTGCTGGTTCTCGCTCCCGATGCCGTAGGACAACCACGAGCCCAGAGCCGGCCGGCCCGCCTGCTGGTGCCCCGTCTGGATGAACGTCACCGCCGGGTCGTGGTTGATTGCCTCCGTCCACATCGACTTCACCACGCACCAACGGTCCGCCACCCGCCCCATCTGCGGCAGCAACTCGCTCATCCACAGCCCGCTCTTCCCATGCTGCCGCCACTCAAACATCGGGGCCACGCACGGGAACTTGCTCTGGCCCGACGTCATCCCGGTCAGTCGTTGGCCCATCCGGATGGACGCGGGCAACTCCTCGCCGTGGTGTTGTCGCAACCCCGGCTTGTAGTCGAACAAGTCGATGTGCGACGGGCCGCCCGACATGAACAACCAAATGACGCGCTTGGCCTTGGGTGCGAAGTGGAGGGTGCGAAGCAAGCCGGGTGCGCCGCCCTCCGCGCCCGCAGCTTCCGCGCCGTTCACCGGGCCGGGGTTCATCACCGACGCGAGCGCGGCGGTGCCGATCCCGGCGCTCATCCGCCCGAAGAAATGGCGACGAGTCAACAGCCGCGCCCGAGCCTGCATCCAATGTTCCATAAGCCAGGTTCAACCCTTCGTGACCGCCTCGTCCAAGTTCAGGATGGCACCCGCCACCACGGCCCATGCGGCCATGTCGGCCGCATCCCCGGTGGTCGGGGCCGAGTCGCCCACGGACAGCAACCGCCGGGCGGCCTCGCCATCCTTGCGGAAGACCTCGCGCTGCTCTTGGTGCAGCCGCGCCAGCACCGTCGTCTCCTTCGCCGTGGGCAGGCGACCCAGCACGCGCCGGAACCCGGTCGCAATCCGTGCCTCGGCGGTTTCGCCCGAGCCCACCATGCGCGCCGCCAAGTGCCGCGCGGCCTCCACGTACGTGGGATCATTCATCAACGCGAGCGCCTGCAACGGCGTGTTGGTCCGCGGCCGCCGGACGCTGCACACCTGCCGGTCCGGCGCGTCGAAGTTGCTCAGGCTCGGGTGCGGCGACGTGCGCTTGATGAACGTGTACATCGTGCGCCGATACAGGTCGCGCCCCTTGCTGGGAACATACTTCTGTGCCGTGAACGCGTCGTTGTCCTCGCGCGACATCAACTCCTCCCACAATCCGGCCGGCTGGTACGGGAACACCGGCTGCCCGCCAATGCGGTCGTCCAGCAAGCCCGAGGCGCTCAAGGCAAGGTCCCGCAGGAACTCCGCCTGCAACCGGATGCGCGGCCCGCGCGCCAGCAACCGGTTCTCGGGGTCTCGCCCGTACAGCGTGCGCGGCGCGCGGCTGTCCTGCCGGTACGTCGCGCTCGTCACCACCATCTTCAGGAAGCCCTTCACGTCCCATCCCGTCCGCACCAGCTCCAGCGCCAGCCAGTCCAGCAGCTCTGGATGGCTCGGCAGGTCGCCCTGCGTCCCGAAGTTCTCGGCGGACTTCACCAACCCGTTGCCAAACAACATCTGCCAGAACCGATTCACCGTGACGCGCGCCGTCAGGGGCTGATCCGGCGACACCAGCCAACGCGCCAGCGCCATCCGGTCCGCCTCGCCTCCGCCCGGCAGGCCCGGCAATGCCGACGGCAACGAGCGCCCGACCTTCTCGCCCTTCTTGTCGTATTGGCCGCGCACCATCACGAACGTGTCCCGCGGCTTGGCCATCTCGGCCATGACCATGCTCGTGGGGATCGACCGATCGTGGTCGTCCCGCGCCTTCTTGGCGGCCGCCACCTCGTCGCGCAGGCGACGCATCACCGGCGACACCTGCTCCCGGTAATGGCGGCCGATCTCCTTTTCCTGGTCCGCCGTGCGCGCCGACGGCTCCAGCCGGGCGATGGCACGAATGGACTCCGGCACGTCGGCCGCGTCCTGCGGCTGGGCATCGGACGTCACGGAAACCCGGAACCGCCCCAGCGAATGCGCGCCGAAGGCGGGGCTGAACTGGAGCGTGACCACGAGCGGTTCGGCGCTGGCCTGTGCCGGCTCGGCCAACGCCAACACGGCCGAGGACGCCTTGCCCGCCCTGGGCAGGATGGCCCAGCCCGTCGCCAGGTCGCCATCGATCGTCTTGGCGACGGGATAGCCGTCCTGGCTGTGGCTTGCCGTCGCGGCCTTCCACGAAAGCGTGCGGCCACCCGAGGTCGCCACGACCTCGCCGAGGACGATGTTGCCGTTGTCGTAGCGTCCCGGCCCCTTCGATGGCAGGCGGTCATCCGGCAATGCCTCGATCCGGATGCCGGTGATGGGGCCATCGACGGGAGCGAGCGTCAGCACGTAGTCCTCGCGCGCGGCGGCGGGCAACGGCACGAACCACGAGCCATCCTTTTGCTCCTCCATGCGGGCCCCGGCCGACGACTCGGCCTTGGAAAGGCGGGCGACGTTCCATGCGGCACCGGCCTTGGACAACGAACGTTCCCATTCCCGCTGGGCCTCCTGCACCTCCGGCGGCGGGCCCGCGAGACGCGCCTCGGCCGTGCGCACGAGGGCGGCAAGGCGCTCGGACTCGGCGGCTTGCTCGGCCTTGGGAAGGCGCACGACGGGGACGGCGTTGCCATTCCTTCCATCGAGGCCGTTCTCGGGCACGCCATTGAAGATCGCGTACATCCCGTAGTAGTCGCGCGTCGTAATCGGGTCGTACTTGTGGTCGTGGCACTGGGCGCACGCGACGGTCAGGCCCAGCCACACGGTGGAGGTCGTGTTGATCCGGTCCACGATGTAGGCGGCATGGTATTCCTCGGGAATCGCGCCGCCCTCGTAGTTGATCATGTGGTTGCGATTGAACCCCGACGCGACCCGTTGTGCGTCCGTGGCGTTGGGGAGGAGGTCGCCGGCGATCTGCTCGACGGTGAACTGGTCGTAGCGCTGGTTGTCGTTGAACGCGCGGATCACGCCGTCGCGCCAGCCCGTCATGTCGCGCGCGGAATCGATGTGGTAGCCGTGCGTGTCCGCATACCGGGCCGCATCCAACCAGTCCACGGCCATGCGTTCGCCGTAGCGGGCCGAGGCCAGCAGGCGGTCCACGAGCCGCTCGTAGGCGTTGGGTGCCGTGTCCGCGACGAAGGCGTCGATCTCCTCGGGCTTGGGCGGAAGCCCGGTCAGGTCCAGCGACAACCGCCGGATCAGGGTGGTGCGGTCGGCCTCGGGCCGGGGCGCGAGCCCGTCGCGTTCCATACGTTCCAACACGAACAAGTCCATCGGGCTGCGCGCCCAGTGGGCCTGCTTCACCGTCGGCAAGGGCTGCGGCTCCGGCTTGATGAACGCCCAGTGCGGGCGGTACTCGCCCCCCTCTGCCACCCACCGCTCCAAGGTCGCCCGCTGGGCGTCCGTCAACGGCACTCCCTTTTCCTCGGGCGGCATCCGGTCGTCAGGGTCCGTCGTCCGCAGGCGCTTGACCAACTCGGACTCCGACGCCTTCCCCGGCACGATGGCGGCATGTCCCGACTTGCCGCCCTTCAACGCATCCTCCGCGCGGTCCAGCCGAAGGCCGCCCTTGCGGGTGCGGTCGTCAAGGCCGTGGCAGTTGAAGCAGTGCTCCGCGAGGATGGGGCGGACGTCGCGGTTGAAATCGAGGCGGGCGGCGTTGGCCGCGAGGGCGGCGGACAGGAGCGCCGGGAGGGCCAGCGCCCGGCCGATCCGGCGGAACGTCGAGAGGATGGAGGAAGGCATGGCGAAGGAAGGGTGGGCTTGGGCGGTCACTCCGGCTTGGGCATCGCGGGGCCGAGCTTCAGGTATTCCCAGATGCCCTGGATCGTGCGCGGGCCGTCGCCGTCGAAGAACTCCGGCAACGGGCTCTTGCCCTGCTCGTCGAAGTACACGGGCATCTTGGTGGTGGGATCGACGCTCAGCGGGCTGCGCAGCCAGCGCCGGTAGTAGTCCGGCTGCAGCCGCTCGAAGGACTGGGCGAGGTTGATGCCCGGGGCCTCGAACACGGCCGTGGCCCCGAAGTCCGCCACGCCATGGCACGACACGCACGAGAAGCCGCCGTTGGCGCCCACCAGCTTGCGGCCCTTCTCCGCGTCGGCCGCCACCGACGGCGGCTCCTGCGGCGTCCGCGCGGGCCAGCCGTGCCGCGTCGCCAGGCCCTCGGCCAGGGCATTCGCATAGGCCGGGAAGCCCGGCATGCGCGACTCCAGCCACGGGCGCGGCTTGGGCATGGGCTTGCCCGCGATGAAGCCGGCGGCCCATTCGGGCCGGAGCTTCCCGCCAAGCAACTCCCACGCGGGGAACCCCTCGTGCTTGCCATGGCACTCGGCGCATCGCAACGCCGCCGACTGGCGTTCCACGAACTCGGACGCCACATGCCGGTTCAACGACGCGCGATCCGTCTTGGCGAACGCCCGCAACGCGTCGCGCTGCACGGCGGTCAGCGTGTAGGCCGGAACCTTGCCGCCCGCCGCGCCGTCCTTGAGGCAACCGCCGCCCCATGCGTCCGCCGCCAGCTGGGACAACGGCCGCGACCCTCCGGAGGCCTTGCTCCCAGGCAACGCATGGCACTGGAGGCAACCCGTCGTCTCCACGAGGCGCTTGCCCTCGTCCCGCAACGCCGCGTCCGCGTCGCCGTCCGCCGGTGCGTCGCCTTCCGCGTGCTTCACCAGGTACGCCGCCAGGTGCGCCGATTCCTCCGCACCCAACCGGAAGTCCGGCATCCGCGTCCATTGGAAGTGCGCCGAGGGCCGCGACAGGAACGCCGCCAGCGCGCCCGGCCGGAACTTCGCCTTCACCTGCTTGTGCGACACCTTGCCAGCCTCCGCCTCGCCGCCCTCGGGCGACGGATGGCACGCGATGCAATGGAGCTTCTCGAACAGCGCCTTGCCCTGCTCGGCGTCGCCCTCCTTGGCGGCGGGCACGTTGGGCTCGCGCAAGGACGACAAGAACGCCGCCATGGCCTTCGCCTGCCCGGACGCCTCCGGGCCATGGACCATGCGCGGCATCGGCGTCCCGGGCCGAACGGACGCGGGATCGGCAATCCACCGTGCCATCCACGCCGCGCCCAGCCGCGACCCAATGCCCGCGAACGTGGGCGCATCCATCGCCAGCTCCGGCACCGACGCGCGATCGCCGGCGTCATGGCAACGCACGCAACGCAGGTCGAGGAACAAGCCGCGTCCCTCGCGCGCCAACCCGCCGGCCTTGAGGGCGTCCGACGCGTCATGCGCCAGGGCCGAGGTGGGCACCGGGTTGCGCGGCGTCTCGGCGTTGGACCAGTAGAGGCGAAGGACGGCGTCGCCGGCGGCCGGGCTCTTGTAGGCAACGCGCAGGGCGTTGGCGCCCTTGCTGAGCTTCACCGGCCCCGTCGAGAGCGGCTTGCCCGACGACGCCGCACCGGACGCGACGGACGCCCCGTTGACCTCCACCACGACCTCGCCGGAGCCCTCGACATGGAAGGTGTATTCGGAGCGGAGCTCGGAGTTCACGAAGCCATTCCATGTCGCGCTGAAGGGCCCCGGTGGAACGAAGGGGGACGGCGGCTGGCCGTTCGCCACGTGCAAGTGCACGCCGGGCCACGCGGTCGTGTCGGTCGCCCCGCCGGATTCAAAGGTCACCGCAAGGCCCGAAGGTCGTTCCGCCGCATCCATGAAAAAGGCCCCGCCCATGCAGGCAAGGGCAAGCACCATGAAACGAACGAGGGGAACGCGCGCCATCGCGTCGAGACTATGCACGCCCCTAGGACGGTCAAGAATGCCCCCGGGCTTCAATTGGAACCGTTGAACGAGGGTTGGCCTGGAGCCAACCGTGGCCGGCGCGTCACAGGGTGCCGTGCCGATGGGGGCTCTAGGCCACAGCGGGGGCTCCGGCGGCGAGGTCGCGCTCGGTTCGGAGCCGGAGCTGGCCGCAGGCGGCGTCGATGTCGTGTCCCTTCTCCATCCGGAGGGTCGTGTTGACGCCGCCGGCCTCCACGGCGTCGGCGAAGGCACGGCATGCCTCCGGGCCGGGGCGCCGCCATTCGAGGCCTTCCACAGCGTTGTAGGGGATGAGGTTTACCTTGGCGCGGAGCTGCCGCGCGATGGCAACCAGCGGCGCGGCCATCGCGACGTCGTCGTTGACGCCCTCGATCAAAATATATTCCAAGGTGATCATGCGGCCACGCCGGGCGACGTAGTCCGAGCAGGCCGCCACGAGGTCCCGGAGCGGATACTTGCGGTTCACCGGCATGATCCGGCCCCGGACGTCGTCGGTCGCCCCATGGAGCGAGATGGCGAGCTGGAATTGCTCGGGCTCCGACGCGAGGCGGCGGATGCCGGGGACGACGCCGGAGGTGGAGATGGTGATCTTTCGGGCGCCGATGCCGCCGCCCCAGGGGGCGTTGAGGGCACGCAGGGCAACCATGAGGTTGTCGTAGTTGGCCATGGGCTCGCCCATGCCCATGATGACGAGGTTGTTGACCAGCCGTCGCGCGCCGGACGCGGGCTTGCGGGGCTGCGCGGGCGAGGCGGCGGGCGCGTCCTTCGCTGGGGGCTCCGGGTCAAGGACGACGTCATGCAAGGCCGCCCATCGCTCCACGGCGAGGACCTGCCCGGCGATTTCCCACGGGGCGAGGTTTCGCTTCCACCCGTCGAGCCCGGACGCGCAGAACCGACAGCCATAGGCGCAGCCGACCTGGGTGCTGACGCACAGGGTGTGGCGGTCGGCGGCGTCCCCATAGAGGGCCGGGTTGGCGGGAATGAGGACGGACTCGATCATCGCCCCGTCGTGCAGGCGCCAGAGGAACTTGCGGGTGGTGTCGCGCGAGCCCTGGACGCGCACGGGCTCGATGCGCCCAATGGATAGCTCGGCGGCCAGGCGCTCGCGCAGGGGACGGGGGACGTTGGTCATCTCGTCCCAGGCCATGGCGCGACGCTGCCAAACCCAGCCCAGAACCTGGTCCACGCGGTAGGCCGGCTCGCCAGCAAGCCGTGCCAGCAGGGCCTCGCGGGTCTCGTTGCGGATGTCGGTGGGCATGGGGTTATTCCTGGACGAAGTACGAAAGGTTCTCGAGCTCGATGGCGAGGTTCACGTTGTTGACGGTCACGTGCTCAGGCACGTGGGGGATGATGGGTGCGAAGTTGAGGATGCCCACGACGCCCTCCTCCACGAGGGCGTTCACCACCTCCTGCGCGCCGGCCCCGGGCACGGCCACGATCGCCATGCGCACGTGGTGTTTCCGGATGACGTCGCCCATCCGTTCCATGGGATGCACGGGGACCTTCTGGGTGCGCTCGCGGGCGCGGGCCGGCTCGGCGTCAAAGGCGGCGACGATCTCGAAGCCCTCCTGCTCGAAGCCGCGGTACTGGAGGAGCGCGGCGCCCAGGTTGCCCACGCCCACGAGGATGACCGGCTGGAGCCGGGACGTGCCGAGAAGATCCCCGATCATCCGCCCAAGCTGATCCACGTCATATCCCAGCCCCCGGGTCCCGAACTGCCCAAAGTACGTGAGGTCCTTGCGCAACTGCGTGGGCTTCACCCCGGCGGCGCGCGCCAGAGCCTCCGAGCTCACCGTCTGGAGCTGGTTTTGCTTCAGCCGCTGCAAGCAGCGCAGGTAAACGCTCAGGCGATACACCGTCTTGCGCGGGATCTCTGGCCGGGTGCCCTTCTTCAATCCGGCCCATCTTGCCCACGCACGGAGCCGGGCCGCAATCCCGTCGGCACCACCTTCCACGAGACCCCTGCATCCCGAAGGTGAGGGTGCCGAATCAAGCCCCGCCCCCGCTCCCCGCTCACCGCTTCCCCGCTCACCGCTTCCCCCTACGCCCCGCGGACAAACCCCCGCCTCCGCGCCAGCTCCACCAACACCCGCAACACCTCGTCCGGCGTCAGCCGCGTCGTGTCCATCACCAGCGCATCCTCCGCCGGACGCATCGGGTTCGGCCGGTTCCGGTCCGCGAGGTTGCGCTCCAGCACGTCCGCATAGGCGGCCGCAAACGTCATCCCAAGGCCGCGCTCCAGCCGACGCGCCGCCTCCACGGGATCCACCTCCAGCCACACCTTCAGCCGCGCGTCGGGAAACACCACCGTGCCGCAGTCGCGTCCGTCCGCCACCAACCCCGGCTCGGCAAACAACCCCCGCTGGAAGTCCAGCAACGCCGCCCGGACCTCCGGCACCCGGCTGTACTGCGGCGTCAGCGCGGACACTTCCGGCGACGTCAACGCCTCCACCGCGAGCAAACGAAGCCCGCCCGACGCATCCCGAATCGCGTAGGCCTGCGCCTCGACGTCGTAGTCCAACGCCCCGGCACGCAACCGCCCCGCCAGCCGCCCCGCCGCCTCTGCGGGCCCAATCCCCTCCGCCATCGCCAGCATCGTCGCCGCCCGGTACACGTGCCCCGTCGAGATGCCCCGCCAACCCAAGTGTCGGCTCAGGCGCACCATCGCCGTGCTCTTGCCCGTGGCGGCGCCGCCGTCGATCGCAATCACTCGTTCCAACATGCCGCGTCACCGTGCCGTTTCCCGTCGCCCGCTTCCAGAACGCGTTGCAACCCACCCCCGCGTGCGGCTTCCATCCCCCATGCGTTTCCCCCGTTGGCTGGCAGGTCTCCTCGCCCTGGTCGCATGGCTCGCGCCCGGGCCCTGCCTCGACGCCGCGCCGCCCCCTCGCCCCACACCGCGCCCCCCCAACCTCCTGCTCATCATCGCCGACGACCAGGCATGGACCGACCACGGCCACATGGGCCATCCCGTCGTCCGCACCCCGCACCTCGACCGCCTCGCCCGCCAGTCGCGCGTCTTCACCCGCGGCTACGTGCCCTCCAGCCTCTGTTGCCCCAGCCTCGCCTCCATCCTCACCGGCCGACCGCCCCATGCCCACGGGATCACCGGCAACGACCCGCCCATCCCATCCCAACTCTCCGGCCCCGCACGCTATGCCTCGGACGCCTTCCGAACGGGACGCGACCGCATGAACTCCCGCGTCGCCACGCTGCCCACCTTGCCCCGACTCCTCGCCCAGCACGGCTACCGTTGCCTCCAGACCGGCAAGTGGTGGCAAGGCCACTTCCGCCACGGCGGCTTCACCGACGGCATGACCCTCGGCGAGGAATCCAAGTCCGGTCGCCATGGCGACGACGGCCTCCGCATTGGCCGACAAACGTTGCAGCCCATCCGCGACTTCCTGGACGACACGGCGCGCACCGGGGAGCCCTGGATGGTGTGGTACGCGCCCATGATGCCCCATGACCCGCACACGCCGCCCGAGCGCATCCTCGCGCGCTACCTGCCCCTCGCGCCGTCGGTCCACGTCGCCCGCTACTGGGCCATGATCGAGTGGTTCGACGAGACCTGCGGCGAGATCCTCGGCGAGCTCGACCGTCGCGGCCTCTCCGACAACACCGTCGTCGCCTTCGTCACCGACAACGGCTGGATCCAGTCGCCGGACTCGCCACGGTTCGCGCCTCGTTCCAAGCAATCCCCCTACGACGGCGGCTTGCGCACGCCCATCATGGTCCGTTGGCCCGGCCATGCGCGGCCCGGGCGCATCGACCACCCCGTCAGCTCGCTCGACCTGTATCCCACGTTGCTGCGCTGCGCCGGCATCGAACCCCCGCCCGGCTACCAAGGCATCGACCTGCTCGACCCCCGCGCCGTGCAACGTCGCAAGGAAGTCCACGGGGCCTGCTTCCTCCACGACATCCCCGACCTCGACCACCCCGAGTACGGCCTTCGCTGGCGATGGATCGTCCGCGACGGCTGGAAGCTCATCGTGCCTGACCCCGTCAATGAGCCGGGCGAACGGCCCCAGTTGTTCCGCGTGTCCCGCGATCCCCACGAATCCCGCGACCTGGCAGCCGCCGAGCCCCGCCGGGTCCGCTCGATGACGGCCCACCTGGACGCATGGTGGCCCGGGCCGCGCCGATGACGCATCGACGCGCAGTTCGGGAATCGGGTTTGAACGCGGGGGACGCGGCCGGATAGCGTCAGGCCTTTCCTATGGCAACGATCGCGGTTCTGGGGACGTTTGACACGAAGGGCGAGGAGCATCGGTACGTGGCGTCGCTGATCGAGCAGCGCGGGCACAAGGTGCTGCTTGTGGACGCCGGCACGCTGGGGCCCGCCACCCTGGCGGCGGACATCCCCCGCGAGGCCGTGGCGGCGGCCGGCGGCGGCAACCTCGCCGACGTCGCCGCACGCAGGGACCGCGGCGAGGCCGTGGCCCTCATGACCCGAGGCGCGCCCGCCATCGTCTCCGCCTTGCAACGCGAGGGCCGCATCGACGGCATCGTCTCGCTCGGCGGCGGTGGGGGCACGGCCATTGGCACGGCGGCCATGCGCGCGCTACCCGTGGGCTTCCCCAAGCTCATGGTCTCGACGCTCGCCAGCGGCAACACCGCCCCCTACGTCGGCGTGAAGGACATCATCATGATGCCCAGCGTCGTGGATGTCGCCGGGCTCAACCGCCTGTCGCGCCGCCTCCTCGCCCAGGCGGCGGGGGCCATCTGCGGCATGGTCGAGGCCCGCGTGCCCGAGGGAGCCGCCGACCGCCCCGTCGTCGTCGCCTCCCAGTTCGGCAACACCACAGCCTGCGTCACCCACGCCCGCACGATCCTCGAGGACGCCGGATTCGAGGTCCTTGTCTTCGCCGCCACCGGCATTGGCGGCCGCACCCTCGAGTCCTTGGTTGAGTCCGGCATGGTCGCCGGCGTCCTCGACATCACGACCACCGAGTGGGCCGACGAGCTGGCCGGGGGCGTTCTGGGCGCGGGTCCCACGCGGCTCGAGGCGGCGGCGCGAGGCGGCGTCCCGGCCATCCTCACGCCGGGCTGCCTCGACATGGTCAACTTCGGCGAGCCCGCCAGCGTGCCCGCGCGGTACCAAGGCCGCCGATTTTACCCACACAACGCCCAGGTCACCCTGATGCGCACCAACCCCGAGGAATGCGCCGAGCTCGGCCGCATCCTCGCCGCCAAGGCCAACCTCTCCACGGGGCCCGTCACCGTCCTCATCCCCCTCGGCGGCATCAGCGTGATCAGCGCGCCCGGCCAGCCCTTCCATTGGCCCGAGGCCGACGCAGCGTTGTTTGGCGAATGGAAGCGGAACCTCCGCCCCGGCATCCGCGTGGTGGAGCATCCCGGCAACATCAATGACCCCGCCTTCGCCGAGCTCTGCGCCCGCGAGTTGATCGCCAACATCCAGGCGCGAGGCCGGCCTGCCGCTTAGCTGGACCAGCCCGCAAAAAAACACCCGCTTTTGGTGTCCAAGGCCACCAAGCCAGCCGGGCCGCCCCGACCGCATCCATCGTGCGGAGAGACGGCCGGCCCTACTCGCCGCGCAGGGCCTGCAACAGCCCGCCGCGACACGACCAACGGGTCGCCAGCCACGTCCACGCCAGGCCGTTGATCAACACCAGCCCCAGCACCGGGCCCAGTGTCGCCCAGGGCAATCCCGACCCGCCCGGGCCCAGCGTCACCGGAGCCACGGCAATCCACGCCGACGCCATCCCAAGGCCGAGCCCGTTCAACACGAGGGCCACGTGTTCCCACAAGACCAGAAGGCGCACGCGTCGCGTGGCAAAGCCCATGGCCCGAAGGATCGCCAGCTCGCCCCGGCGCTCGTGCACGTTGCGCAAGACCACGATCCCCAGCCCGGCGCTGCCCAGCAGCAACCCCAGCCCGCCCAACACCTGGAAGGTCCCGAGGTACGTGTTCTGCACCGCGTTGAACCGATCCAGCCGCGCCTCGGTGCCCGTCACCTCTCCCCCTTGGTCCCGCAACGACTGCGACCACGCCTTGCCCACGGCGTCGTGACGCGCCGCCGGGGCCTCCATCCAAAACATCCTCCAGCCCGACTCCCCGGGGAACCTCCGCCGAAACGCGTCCTCCGACATCACCAGGCTCCCCTGCAACGTGCTGTTGCGCACCGCCCCCACCAACCGCACCCGCATCGGCTTTCCTTGGCCGTCCTCCAATTCGAGCATGTCGCCCACGCGCCGTTGCAACGCGTACTGGATCGACGCCATGTCGCCCACCACGGGGATCGCGTCGTCCGCATCCGTGGATTCCAGACAACGCCAGCCGGCCTTCGGGTCCACGCCCTTCGCAAAGGCTGCGAACGTGAACGAGCCCCGCGCCGCCAACACGGCCGGGTCCACCCCCAGCAATCGCGGCCGCGCCGCCTTGCTCAGGTTCAGGCAGCTCGCGTCGTCGCCATCGCGCACTCGCACCGGCACGATCTCCACGCCCTCGACATCCACCGCCGCCAGTCCCACTGCATCGCGTCCCTTCTCGGTCCGGACGTCCTGGGCCACCGGCAACGCCGTCTCCACCCAATGCGTGAACCCGCCCGTGCCGCCGGACCTCCGCCCGGCCTCGCGCCGCGCCTCCAATCGAAACGCCGCCAACGCCACGATCAGGAACGTGGCCGACGCCAGCAACGTGACCGTGGCCAGCGAACGCCCCGGACGCCGGCCCGGCGACCGCCATGCCAACCCGCCCAGCGACAGGCCCTCGACGCGGCGACGGGGCTTGCCCCATGCGTCCCGCAGGGCCGCAAGGGAGGCCGCCATCACGAGGGCACCCGCCCCAAAGAACAGGCCCGGCCGCGCGGCTTCGTCCGCCTTGAATCCCCATGCGATCAATGCGACGCCCGACGCGAACAGCAGGCTCGTCCACGGCACGCGCAGGGCGCGGGTGCTTCCCGGCATGGGTTGTGGCGAGGCCCCGCCTGCACCCTCGTTCAACAACTCCCGCGCCGGACGCCGGGCCAAGCCACGCAACGTCCACGCCAACGCCATCAACCCCACCATCGCCCCGGCTCCGGCCCCGCCCGCCACCGCCCCGACGCCGGGCTCGAACCGGACGCCCAGGCCGGCGATGGCGTCGCTCCACGCGTGGTTGAGGCCCCACAGGATGCCCCGCGCATAGCCCAGGCCCAGCGCCACGCCGGGCACCATCGCCAACCATGCCAGCAGCATGCCCTCGCCCAGAAACAGGCGGCGCACCTTCCCAGGCTTCCATCCCAGCGCCAGCAGGATGCCCACCTCGCCAGCCCGTTGCTCGATCCCGAAGCGGAACAGCAACGATGTCAGCAGCAGCGCCGACACGATCAAGAACAGGCTGAACCCGACGAACAATCCCACGAACATCTGCGCCGTGCCCGTGGCCGCGCCGTTGAGCGCCTCGCTGCGCACCGGCCGCATCGCGAGTCCCACCTGCGCGGGCTGGATTCCCTCGCGGAGGGACCGCGTGACGGTGGCGGCCAAGGCATCGGCGTCCTGTCCCTCCGGCACCCTCCAACGCACCGCTGTCCACGATCCGAAACGGTTCGACCACATCCGCGAGCCCGTCGCCGGGTGGATCCATGCCTTGGGCGTGCCGCGCCATTGCTTCCAGTAGGCCTCGTCCTGGTCGCGGATCTTGTGCACGAGATCGAACCCGGCGTCCCAGTCGTGCGTGCTCTCGGCCTTGGAAAGCCCCGGGAACTCCGGCATCCGCGTGCGGTCCGCCCACGCCCCGCGCATCGGCACGACCGAACGCACGCGGAACTCGTTGGTGCGCTCCACGAGGCGTGCGGCGCTGTCGGCCTCGTAGTAGGTCATCGAGAGGGCTGCGCCCGGGGCGACGCCGAGGTCGTTGGCCAGCCAATCATTCACGACGACCTCGTCCTCGCGCAGGTCTGCGGGCGCCTCGGGGGCACGGGTCGCGGCGACCATGGAGTAGGGGGTCATGCGGTCGCCGGAGCGCAGCGTGTTGACGAGGTAGGTGGCCACGGGCTGCGGCTCGATGCCGGCCGGCCGCGTGGCCAGTGCCGCGCGGGCCACGGGTTCCTCCAGGAAGATGCGCCGCGTCGCCAGCTCCACCGCCACGGGCGCAGGCTCGCCCCCCGTCTGGTTCACGGGCGGCCGCACGACGCGCACCGTCAGCTCCATGTCGTCCAGCGTGGCCTCGGATTGCACGCGCCGCGCGGCGGCCTCGGCGGCCGCCTGTGCGTCGTCGGTCACGGTGCCGCCCGCGCTGGAAGCCGCCGCATGGAGGAGCACGTTGGCGCGGTCGCCCAGCCCCGAGACCCGTTGCAACAGGTCGCGCCGCACGAAGGCATTCAGGGTTTCGCCATGGCCCACGGACAAGTCGAAGGCCCCGCCGTCCGCGTCCGGCAGGATGCGCTCGACCCGGGCCCGGAGCGCCACGCTGGCGTCGTCGCGGGGGGACACGATGGCGTCCATGGACAACGCGCCGGGCTTGTGGAGGCGCACGACGAGGGCGTCGCCCTCCTTGGCCCCGAGCCGGGCGGCGAGGGCGGCATTGAGCCACACGCCGTCGTCGGTGGGCAACCCGGGCCGCGAAGGGGAGCCCAGCGCCAGGAACGCGTCGTCGATGCCCAGCACATGGACGCGGTTGGCGCGTGCGGAACCATCTTGGCGCGCAACCATGCCGGGCAGGCGCACCACGGCGGCCCAGCCCGGCCGGGAAGCGCCCACGTTTGTTCCCGACGTGGCGAGGTAGCGGTCCCGCCCGTCATGGGCGGCCACGAACGGGCCCAGGCGCAGCAGGGCGCGGCGGCGCAACTCGGCCTTGAGCGAGTCGCCCACGACCATGGCCCCGACGAGGACGGCGGTGGCGACGGCGGAACCGGCGACGACGCCGAGGTGGGACCGCGCGTGGAAGGCGAGGCCGCGCAGGACAAGGCGAAGCGGGTTCATCGGCGGGTCAGGCCGGGACGAGCTGGCCGTCGCGCATTTCGAGGACGCGGCCGAGGCTGGCGGCCAGCTCGCGGGAATGGGTGACGACGAGGAGGGTGACGCCGTCGCGCTGGTTCACCTCGCGCAGCAACCGCCCCACCTCGCGGGCCGAGGCGGCGTCGAGGGCGCCGGTGGGCTCGTCGGCAAGCAGAAGGGCAGGGGAAGGCACGAGGGCGCGGACGAGTGCGACGCGCTGGCGTTCGCCGCCGGAGAGGCGGCCGGGCAAGTGATCGATGCGGCCCGAGAGCCCGACGCGCTCGAGGAGCGCCCGGGCGCGCTGGATGGCGGCGTCGGTGGCGGCGGGATGCCCGGCGAGGACGGGAACGAGGACGTTCTCCAGCACCGTGCAATGCGGGAGAAGGTGATGGGACTGGAAGACGAAGCCGACGCGGTCGCGGCGGACGGCAGCGAGGGCGTCGTCGTCGAGGCCCGCGAGGTTTTGGCCGTCGAGCCACACCTCGCCGGCGTCGGGGCGGTCGAGGGTTCCCACGACGTTGAGCAGGGTGCTCTTGCCGGAGCCGGAGGGGCCGATGATGGCGACGGCCTCGCCCT